>JASHSC010000618.1 GCA_030036915.1 Terriglobia bacterium | reverse complement strand
GGCGTGTTGGTGCGCCTCACCAGGGCTTTCAATCGCTTCAGGTGATCGCGATTTAGCGGCTCTGCGGACCCGAAATACATGGAGACTCCGTGCTGCACCACCCGGTAGCGCTCCAGAATCCGGTCGAGGTTCTTGAGCGGCAGGCCGCCATCGACCATGAAATTTTCAGAGATGATTTCAAACCAACTGACGACGGGCTTTTTTTCGAAGATGTGATGGTAATGGGGAACGCGCAGGCCAATGCCCACGCCATAGTCCGAGTTTCCTTTGAAATGGTTCGTGGGCATGGAGGTCCCCGGGTTGAGAGTCGGGGTACTGAGACTGCGGCGGGCTGTAAGAGCATCCCGTCGCCCGTGCGCAGCCGTCCTGCTTGCAAGAACTAATCCTTACAGGGCTTTCCTTTGCAACTGGTCTTGGTGCTGCATTCACCTTTGCCGGCGCAGGAATTCTTGCCTTTGGTCGCACCGCAGCCGCCCTGGCCGTCGCAGGCATTCTTCCCAGCGCAACAGTGCTTGGCCACCTTCGTGGTCGAGGACTTCGTGTCATCTGCCGGACGTGGCGACCCTACGGCAATTGCCGTGGTACCTGCAACGAATCCGGCAAGAGCGGCGCCAACCAGAAACCTTCGAACGCTATTTTGCATGTGTGGACTCTCCTTGTGGAATTTGAGAACGTGAAGATGCGGAAGCAGGCGTGGCCCACGTGGTTCCGGATACTGATGTGCTCGACGCGCCTTCAGCAGCCGCAGCCAAAGCAATGCCCGACAACAAATTCTAGGATGACCCGGAGAGATAGTACTTCCACAATGCGAATGTTGTCAATTGGCTTCCTGCAAGCGACCCGGAGCGGTCACCTTCGGAGGTCCCGAAGTGGTCCAATCTGCGCCGGACAGCTACGAAAATCGCCAAAAGGTGCGACAGCCCGGTGGGAGTTGTGCCCCCTCCGTAAACCCATGAAGCCGCGAATCGGCCTTGACAACCGGCGTGGAGTTCCTTACGATGCCTTTAACTACGTGACTTTCAGACACTTGCCGTGAAGTCACATTAGGGTAGCCAGGCGCAGGCCCACGCCGGTCGTGCCGGGAGCATGGGGGTTCATGAATGTCGGGTAAGCTCGGGGAAATTCTTCTCAAAGAAAACCTGATTACCGCTGATCAGCTCAAGCAGGCACTGGAGCATCAGAAGGCAAACGGGGGAAGGTTGGGGAATTCCCTGGTGAAATTGGGATTTTTGAATGACGACGAGGTAACAGCCGTCCTCTCCCGCCAGTACGGTGTACCTTCCATCAACCTCGCCTATTTTGAGGTTGACCCCAGCATTACCAAGCTAATTCCGATCGATACGGCCACAAAATACCAGGTGCTGCCGCTGAGCCGCGTGGGGGCGTCCCTGACGCTTGCCATGGTGGACCCCACCAATGTCTTCGCGATGGATGACATCAAGTTCATGACCGGATTCAACATTGAGCCGGTAGTGGCTTCGGAAGCGGCCATCATGGAGGCCATCAAGAAGCATTACGGCAGCGTCGAGGACCAGGAAAGAAAGAAAGAACTCGAGGAAATTGTCAATTTCATTGATGAAGGGCAGGCCGAAAGCCTGGAACTCCAGGATGAAGATGCCGGTGGGCTGAGCCTGGAAGCGCTCGAAAAGGCTTCCGAGGAAGCTCCCGTCATCAAGCTGGTGAACTACATCCTGACTGACGCGGTAAAGCGCGGGGCGAGCGACATTCACATGGAGCCTTATGAGAAGGAATATCGCGTGCGCTACCGCATTGATGGCATGCTCCAGACCATCATGACTCCGCCCTTCAAGCTGCGTGACGCAATTATCAGCCGCGTTAAGATCATGTCAAAGCTGGATATTTCCGAAAAGCGCCTGCCGCAAGACGGCCGCATCATGATCAAGATGATGAAGGACGGGAAGAAGAAGCAGCTCGACTTCCGCGTTTCGGTGCTGCCCACCTTGCACGGCGAGAAAATCGTCATGCGGCTGCTCGATAAGGAAAACCTGCGGCTCGACATGACCAAGCTGGGGTTCGAGCAGGTTTCCCTCGACAAGTTCACCAAGGCGATTTTCAAACCCTACGGCATGGTCCTGGTGACAGGGCCTACGGGCAGCGGCAAGACCAATACGCTCTATTCCTCGATTTCACAGCTCAATAAGCCGGACACCAACATTCTCACTGCGGAAGATCCGGTGGAATTCCAACTGCACGGGATCAATCAGGTGCAGATGAAGGAGCAGATTGGGCTGAATTTTGCCGCGGCGTTGCGGTCGTTCCTCCGGCAGGACCCCAACATCATCCTGGTGGGCGAGATCCGCGACTTTGAGACGGCGGAAATCGCCATCAAAGCAGCTCTCACCGGCCACTTGGTGCTTTCTACGCTGCACACCAACGACGCGCCGTCCACGATTTCGCGCCTGATGAACATGGGCATTGAGCCCTTCCTGGTGGCCACCTCGGTCCACATGATTGTGGCGCAGCGGCTGGTGCGGCGCGTTTGCGCCGACTGCAAGACGGTGGAGGATATCTCTCCTCAATTGCTCATCGACGCCGGATACACTTTGGAGGAAGCCAAGACCACCAAAGTTTACAAGGGCACGGGCTGTTCAACTTGCGGCAACAAGGGCTATAAAGGCCGCTGCGGTCTCTATGAAGTCCTGGAAATCACCGACGAGTTGCGTGAACTGATCCTGGTGGGCGCCTCGGCGCTGGAGTTGCGCAAGAAGGCCATCGAGCAGGGAATGATCACGCTGCGCAAGAGCGGCCTGATCAAGGCGGCTCTGGGACAGACGACTTTGGAAGAAGTATTTCGCGAAACCGTCCTTTAGAGAATTGTGGTCGCAATCGCGTGTAGGGAAGCAGGCAGTAGTCAGGTGGGAACCAAGACATTCGAATTCAGCGTCCGATTGAGCTGACGGACTTGAGAATTTCCGGATTCGTGTACTAACCGAAAAGGAGAGCCAAAAGGATGCCGCTACCAACCCTCAGCGAGCTGCTGAAACGGATGGTGGATTCGGGGGGATCCGACCTGCATGTGACCACCAATTCACCGCCGCGCATCCGTGTGCACGGCGAGCTCAAGCCGCTGGATGACGTTCCTCCGCTCGGCCCAGCGGAAACCAAGCAGCTTGCCTACAGTATCCTGACCGATGCGCAGAAGCACCGGTTTGAAGAAAACCTGGAATTGGATTTTTCCTTCGGCATCAAGAACATTGCACGCTTCCGGGGCAACCTGTTCAACCAGCGCGGGGCCACGGCGGGCGTCTTTCGCGTGATTCCGTTCGAAATCAAGACCTTCGAACAGCTTAAGCTCCCGGTAGTGCTGCGCAAGCTTTGCGAAAAGCCTCGTGGGCTCGTTTTAGTGACCGGGCCGACAGGCAGCGGCAAGTCGACGACCTTGGCCACGATGCTCGATTTGATTAACGAAACGCGCTTCGAGCACATGCTCACCATCGAAGACCCAATCGAATTCATCCACCCGCACAAGAAATGCCTGGTGAACCAGCGCGAAGTACATTCGGACACACATTCCTTCGGCAATGCCTTGCGCGCCGCTCTTCGCGAGGATCCCGACGTGGTGCTGATCGGCGAGATGCGCGATCTGGAGACCATTGAAGCCGCGCTGCGCATCGCCGAAACCGGCCACCTGACATTTGGAACGCTCCACACCAACTCCGCCTCCTCCACCATCAATCGCATCATCGACGTTTTTCCCTCGCACCAACAATCGCAGATTCGCGCCCAGCTCTCTCTCGTGCTGGAAGGTATCCTTTGCCAGGCTTTGTTGCCCAAGGCGGACGGCCGCGGCCGGGTGATGGCTATGGAAATTCTTGTTCCCAACCCTGCCATCCGCAACCTCATTCGTGAAGACAAGATTCACCAGATTTATTCCTCGATGCAATCGGGCCAGGACAAGTTCGGAATGCAAACGTTCAATCAATCGCTTTACGCCAGTTATCAACAGAAGCTTATAACCCTGGAGACGGCGATGACGCGTTCCAGTAACCAGGACGAGCTTCAGGATATGATCAACCGTGGCGGCGCAACCGGTGGAGCCCCTCCTCGCCCGCCCGCACCATACGCTCCTGCGCGGCGCTGAAGATTTTGCCCATAAACCGGCCACAGAGCCGGAAGGGGCGGCGAGCGCGGCGGGAACGCAACATCAATGATGAGGTGATACGATGCCAGAATTTGAATTTCGAGCAACTGGACGCGATGGTCAGGCGATTACCGGGAAGCGCACAGCACCAACGCGCGAGGCCCTGGACGCCGTCCTTCGCCGTGAACAATTAACCCCCACTCGCATCGTTGAGAAGGGCCGGGAAATCGCCATTCCCAAGCCGAAGATGACCGGAAAGGTTTCGCCTAAGGAATTGGCCATCTTTACCCGCCAATTCTCGGTCATGATCGACGCCGGCCTGCCGCTGGTGCAATGCCTTGAGATTTTGGCCGGCCAGCAGGAGAATGCGGCGTTCGCCAAAGCCCTGTCGCAGGTACGGGCAACGGTGGAAGCCGGTTCCACTTTGGCAAATGGTCTTCGGCAGTTCCCCAAGATTTACGACGCTCTCTACTGCAACATGGTGGAAGCAGGCGAGACGGGCGGAATTCTTGACACCATCCTACAACGCCTCTCCGGCTACATCGAAAAGGCGGTCAAACTCAAGCGCGCCGTGCAATCCGCCTTAATCTATCCCGTCGCCGTGATCCTTATCGCAGGCGGCGTAATCTTTCTTCTGCTTTGGAAAGTGGTTCCCATCTTCGCCAACTTGTTTGCCGGGTTGGGAGTTGATCTGCCCTTGCCCACGCGTATCGTCATGGGGCTGAGCCGCGCTGTCGGGGAGTTCGCAGTTCCGGGGATTATCGCTGGCGCCCTTGGACTTTACGGGTTGAAAAGATATTACGAAACGTCCAATGGCCGAATGACCATCGACAAGCTGATCTTGAAGCTGCCGCTGCTGGGCAACCTGATGAGAAAAATCGGTGTAGCGAGATTTACCCGCACTCTCGGCACACTGATCACCAGCGGCGTTCCCATGCTCGAGGCCATGGATATCACGGCGCGAACTTCCGGCAACGCGGTGATCGAAGAAGCGATTCTGACGGTCCGCAAGGCCATTGAGACCGGCCGGACAATTGTGGACCCGCTGCGTGAGACGGGTGTCTTCCCCAACATGGTCGTGCAAATGATAGGTGTGGGTGAGCAGACCGGCGCCCTCGATGCCATGTTGGGCAAGGTCGCCGATTTCTATGAAGATGAAGTCGACGCAGCCGTGGGCGACCTGTTGACCGCCATGGAGCCGATGATCATCCTCGTGCTGGGTGTGGTCGTCGGTGGCGTGGTCATTTCCATGTACCTCCCGCTGTTCAGCTTGATCGGAAAACTGGCCGGCTGATGTCTCGAAGCTCGAAGTCCGATCCTCGAATAATCCCGCGGCAGGGACGGGTTTCTGACTTCGGGCTTCCAGTTTCGGCCATCTTATGATCTTCACCGGTGAAATCAAGGATTGGCTCCCGTGGGTCATCAAGATTCGATTCGTGATCATCAGTTTTGTGTTCGCGATCGATTACTCGATCCATTCCCTTGCCCTCAATTCCGCCAGCAGCGCTTCCATGCGGAACCTGGCGATTGCCGTTATTCTCTGGTACATCCTCAGCCTTTTTTTCCTGATCTATAACCAGATTAGCGCCGATTATCTTCTGCAAGCGAACCTCCAGATCTATTGCGACATCGTAATCATCACCGCCATCCTGCACGTTACGGGCGACCTGGAAAGCAATTATTTCTCACTCTACCTGGTGACCATCATCCTGGCGAGCATCATTCTTCCCCGAGCGCAGGCGTTTCTTGTTGCCGCCGTCAGTTTTGTGTGCATGGGCGCCATGATTGAGATTGCCTATCTTCCCACCCTCTACGGCCTGGCGAGCAAGTATCCCGTGCTACAATTTTTCGCCACAACCTCCACAATCCCGCAAGATCCGAAACCCCTGCAGGTAAAGATCGGCGCCAGCCTGTTCGGTTTTTTCGCCGTCGCCTACCTGTGCGGCTTCCTGGCGGAAAATCTGCGGAAAGCAGGCCATGAGCTGCGCGATAAGAGCGGGCAGGTGGCGAATCTACAGGCCAAAAACGAAAACATAATCCAAAGCATGCGTGAGGGCCTGCTGAGCACGGATCTGGAAGGTGCAATTACCGAGCTGAACCCGGCTGCGGAGCAAATCCTCGGCCACCGCATCGAGGAATTGCGCGGCCGCCCCATCGAAACCATCTTCCGCGGCTGGGTTGATGAGATTCCCTCCAGTTCGGACGCCGGTCCGCCCCTGGCGCGGCAGGAAATTACCTATCGCCATCTGCTGAGGGGCCATCGCATTCTGGGTGTTTCCTCTTCACCGTTGATGATTCCCTCCGTCGGAGTGGTGGGGCACGTATACAATTTCCAGGACCTTACCGAGCAGAAGCGCCGCGAGGCGGAATATCGCACCAAGGATCGTATGGCGACCCTGGGCCGGATGGCAGCCGGCATCGCGCACGAAATCCGCAACCCTTTGGCCTCCATCGCAGGTTCGGTGAAGTTGCTGCATTCAATCGCCCAGCTCGATGAGGATCAGGAGAACCTGATTACGATTGTCAGCCGCGAATCCGAACGGCTGAACAAACTGGTGTCGGATTTTCTTGTCTATTCACGCGATATCCACTTTGAGTTTCACCGCGTAAATGTGGTGACTTTGCTGGACGAAACCCTGCTGTTGGTGGAACATCATCCTCTCTTTGGCCCGCAGATTCATATTCAGCGCAATTATTCCGGTAGCGAAGTGGTTCTGCTTGCAGATGCTGACAAGCTTCGCCAGGTATTTTGGAATATCTCCGACAATGCGCTGAAGGCCATGCCCGACGGGGGGACGCTGACGGCCGAAACCGAAGAAGTGGGGGACCGGGTTCGAGTGGTTCTGGGCGATACGGGTATCGGCTTTACGCCCGCGCAACTGGAAAAACTTTTCGAGCCGTTTCAATCGGGTTTCAGCAAGGGTACGGGTTTGGGCCTGGCCCTGGTCTATCAGATTATTCGCGGGCACAAGGGCTCAATTGAAGTGGATTCTGAGCAGGGAAAAGGGGCGCGGTTTATTATCGAATTGCCCCGCGAAACCGTCCCGGCCGCAAGCAGCCAGTTGTCCATGGCGCGCAAGGAAGAATGAATTCCGGGTTCGATAAAGGGCCCCGCTAAGGAACGATTTTCAGGGTATTCCGGATGGCGCGATTGCTGATTATCGACGACGAAAAATCTCTCTGCCAGGTCCTGGAGATTGCTTTTCGCAAGAAAGGCCATGTGGTGGAGACCGTTTCCAACGGCCAGGCCGCCAAGAAGAAAATTGAATCGCAAGCTCATGACCTCATCATCTCCGACATTCGCATGCCGGACCTGACGGGCATTGAATTGCTCGAATACGCTCACCAGACGCGCAACCCCGCGGCGTTCGTCCTGATTACGGCCGTGCCCACCATGACCACCGCCATTCAGGCCTTGAACCTGGGGGCTTACCGATACGTGGTCAAGACGGACACCCTGGTGGAGGAACTCAGCCTGACGGTTGACCGCGCGCTCGAGGACCTTGCGTTGCGCGAGGAAAATCTTCGCCTGCGTCGCGAAATGCTGCGTGTGTTTGCTGCGCAAAACATTGTGGGGCACAGCCGGTCGATTGAGTCGATCCTGGAGATGGTTCGTACCGTCGCCCCTACCACCAGCACCGTGCTGATTACGGGCGAGAGCGGAACCGGCAAGGAGCTGGTGGCGCGCGCCATCCATGAGGCCAGCCTGCGCCGCGAGAAGCCGTTTGTCTCCATCAACTGCGGCGCCTTTCCGGAAACCCTTCTGGAAAGCGAGCTCTTCGGCTACATGAAAGGTTCGTTCACCGGCGCTGAATCCAATCGCAAGGGAATCATTGAATCCGCTCATGGCGGCACGCTCTTTCTGGATGAGATCGGTGAAACCAGCTTGGGCATGCAGGTGAAATTGCTGCGGGTTCTCCAGGAAAGAACCTTGCGTCCACTCGGCGGCGCGCAGGACATTGCCGTGGATGTGCGTTTGATTGCATCCACCAATCGCGACCTGAAAAAAATGGTGGCCGCTGGCCAGTTCCGCGAGGATTTCTACTACCGCGTCAGCGTTATTCCCGTCCATGTCCCGCCGCTGAGGGAGCGCCCGACGGATATCGAACCTTTGGCGCGGCACTTCTTGAAGAAGTTTGCGCTCCAGATGGGCAAAGCGGTAGGGGACTTTGATGCCGAGGCCGTTTCGGCCCTCGGCCGGTGGACCTGGCCTGGAAACGTGCGCGAACTCGAGAATGCCGTTGAGCACGCCGTGGCGGTCAGCGATGGCCGCGACGGGATTATCAAGCTGTCTGACTTCCCGGAGTCGGTCACCGGAATTGTGGCGAGTGGCCAGCGGGAAATTCAGATTCCCCCAGAGGGAATCGATTTCGAAACCCACGTTGCCCAGATCGAAAAGCAATACCTGCAAGCTGCTCTGCGAGCTTCAGGAGGAGTTCGCAGCCAAGCCGCGGAATTATTGAAAATGTCCTACCGTTCCTTCCGTCACTATGCTAAGAAATACGGAATCTAGGCCCCCTCCGTGAATCCTTATTAAATGCTCATTTCCAAAGAGCGTGGACGTGAATTGTCGCCCAAAATCGACAAAAAAGGGCATTAGGCTACTCCTCAGATAGGGGTGATACCAGGTCGTTCTTCGCCGGCCTTCTAACTTATTGAAAACAAGACGAAATTAGAGAACGAATCAGCTAACATGGCGGGCAACTTGGCGAGCAAGTTGCCTTAGTTACTGACGAGTATTACCTGGAGATATCCAAGTGGTACCATTAGTAATTTTGAGGAGGATTGAGGAGGATTGAATGAAAAAGAGCTCAAAGGGCTTCTCGCTGATCGAGCTTTTGATCGTGGTTGCGATCATCTTGATCATCGCGGCGATTGCCATTCCAAACTTGCTTCGTTCACGGATTGCTGCAAACCAGGCCTCAGCCGTGGGTTCACTGCGTACTCTGAACACCGCTGAGATTACCTATTCTTCAACCTACAACTCAGGTTTCAGTTCCACCCTGAGCTACCTGATGCCCACGGCCGCGGGCGTCACCAACCCCACTTCGACGGCGGCGGGCTTGATTGATAGCGTTCTGGCCTCCGGGTCCAAGAGCGGTTACACCTTCACTTATGTTGCTGCCACGCCTGACAGCTCGGGCCGCATCGACAACTATTCCATCAACGCGTCTCCGATCAACAGTTCGACCGGGACCAACTATTACTACACAGACCAGTCCGGCGTAATCCGGCAGAATTCGACGACGACCGCAGAGTCCACCGATTCGCCGCTCGCTGGCTAAGTCTAGCACGACAATGCTGAGCTTTCCCCAAAGGGGGGTCGCATGACTCCCCTTTTTCTTTTTTTTGGCCAGAGCCCCGCTTTCGGCTCGCCTGTTCCAACCGTTTCAGATCCTTCTCTCCCGGCGCGCCGGGATGGCTGTCGCTTGACGGGTTACCCCTCGCGTGGTATCAGGAGTGCGGGAGACATGGGCGAAGAATGCAGCCTCATCGAACCCGGGAGCTTGGTTGATGTCGGCATGAATGAACCCGAAACATCCCCATCCGTAACACTCACGGCCGGCGCATCGCGGCGCCCAACCTTAAGTTTTGCTGGAGCGTGGCCGTTCGCCATTCTTCTTCTGATGGCAACTCTGCCTTACATCGGCATCCTCCGCAACGATTTCGCCTACGCCTATGACGACAAGGCGCAGATCATCGACAATCCCTACGTCCACACCTTCGGCCACATTCGCGAGATCCTGACCACCAACGTGTGGTCGCAAAAGGGTGCGCAGGGTGCCACGCTCTACTACCGACCGATGATGACGCTCGGCTTTTTGCTCTGCTATCAGATTTTCGGCCCGCTGGCATATGGATTTCATTTGGCCAGCTTGCTGCTGCACGCTGCGGTGGCGCTGTTGTTGTTCGTGTTTGCCGCCAGGCTTTTCCGTGACCGGTTCGCGGCGTTTGCAGCGGCAGCCTTATTTGCTCTCCACCCCATTCACGTGGAATCGGTGGCATGGATTTCCGCCGTCACCGACCCGCAATTGACTTTCTTTTATCTCCTCGCATTCTGGTTCTTCATCCGGTTGGGGGAATTGCGTGCGGCACGCCGGTATTGGGTGCTCGCCGGCGCGACGGCAAG
>JASHSC010000617.1 GCA_030036915.1 Terriglobia bacterium | reverse complement strand
CGCGCAAATGAGCGCGCTTCTGCACTATCCCGCATTTCAGGCGCTCGAATCCGCATGGCGCGCCCTCTTTTTCCTGGTCCGTAACCTCGAAACAAGTTCCAGCCTGAAGTTGCTGTTGATCGACATCAGCAAGGAAGAACTCTTCCGTGACTTGGGTTCTTCCCCTGATCTCCGCAACACTGGCCTCTACCGGTTGCTCGTGGAGAAAACCGTCGGCACGCCCGGAGCCGAGCCGTGGGGGGTCCTGGCCGGAAATTACATCTTCGAACCCACGCGCGAGGACGCGGCTCTCGTGGCCCGGCTGGCCAAAGTCGCGGCCGCCGCGAATGCCCCATTCATCACCAGTGCAAGCCCGGGTCTTTTGGCATGTAAATCCGTCGAGGATTTGCCCGACACGCACAAATGGAAGAGTGAGCCCCCGGCGGAAGCCGCAGCCGCGTGGAAAATGGTGCGAGGCCTCGCCGAAGCGCGCTACATCGGCCTGTGCCTGCCGCGTTTTTTGATTCGCTTGCCCTATGGCAAGGATACGGAGACCACGGAGCAATTCGATTTTGAAGAACTGGGAGAAAATGCCGCCCACGAAGATTACCTGTGGGCGAATCCCACCTTTGCCGCCGCCTTGTTGCTGGCCCAAACCTTTACCGAGCAAGGCTGGGAAATGCGCCCGGGAGCGCTGTTTGAGATTTCCGGCCTGCCCATTCACATCTACACCGAAGACGGAGAATCGAGGAGCAAACCCTGTGCCGAAGTCCTGATGACCCACACCGCCGCGGAGGAAATGGTGGGCAGAGGATTTATGCCGCTCGCTTCCCTGAAGGACCAACCCATCATCCGCTTCGTCCGCTTCCAATCCTTCGCCGACCCGGCGGGCACCCTCGCGGGCCGATGGAGCAAGTAGTAAGGTGTCGAAAGGCGGATCCTGCGATGTCCTGCGTGACCTCGCAGTATGAACGCATAGGGCGAACGGGGAGCCCCATTTTTGCAGACGGATTGGAAGTCACAATCTGTGATCTCCAATTTTTGAGATCATCTTTGGAAGGCTGGAATGCAAAATCCGCGAGAATGCGTTCCGGCTTACTCCGGGCGACCTGGTTCGGCGCACTGGAGGGAAGGACTAGCCCGTAACTCGTGCTCGATTCGGCCTACCACATCCTTCCATTCTCCGATTGCGGATTGGCGGAAGAGGCGGACTGTGGGATACCAGGGGCTGTCCTCGCGGTCCAGGTGCCAGCGCCAGTCGCAGCCTTTGTTGAGCATGAGCCAGAGTGGCCTGCCCATGGCGCCGGCGAGATGCGCCACGCTGGTATCAACCGTGATCGTTAGATCGAGATTGGCCACGGCGGCCGCAGTGTCAGCAAAATCGCGCAACTGCGGCGCAAGATCGATCACGCGCACATCTGCGGGTAAATTCTTCACCTGCTCGCTCGGTGAACCCACTTGCAGGGAGTAGAAAGTGATTGCGGGGACTTTCAAAATCGGCATGAGCGCATCCAGCGGGACAGAACGCAATCGATCGCGTTGCATTTCGGGATTCCCGCCCCACACGAACCCGATGCGCCGTCCACTTCGCCGAAGTTTTTCGCGCCACTCATCCACCAACGCAGGGTCAGGGTAAACATAGGGAACTTGCGCCGGAATGGTGTTCAGTTCTGTCCCGAACGCCAGAGGCAAACTCGGCAGCGGGCATTGCCAGACAAATTCCAGCAGCGGCTCGCCTCGGCTCACAACTTGCGTTGCTCCATCGGTGCGCGAGAGCAGGCGCCGCAACCCGGGTTGGACCTCTAACACCACTCTCCCGCCTCGCGCCGCGACCAGTGGAACGTACCGAACAAACTGGAGCGTGTCGCCGAAGCCTTGTTCGGCGTGGAGCAGGATGGGCGCACCGACCAGCGGATCGCCCTTCCACTGGCGCTGCGCCAGGACGCGCCCCTCGCCGATTCCGACCCTTCGCCGGGCTTCATATTCTGCCCAGCCGGCCGCGAAGTTGCCTTGCAGCAGATGAATGATTCCCAAATTGGCAGTGGCCTCAGCGGAATCCGGGTGCATTGCCCGCAACCGTTCGAAGTAGTCGGCAGCTTCCACGACCTCACCCAACCCATAAAGGATGAAACCCAGATCCACGTAGGCGGCGGTGAGCGCCGGGTCGAGCTTGATGGCATCACGATAGGCTTCAGAAGCGGAAATGAAGTCTCCCTTGTTCTCGAAAAGATACCCAAGGCCGGCAATGGTCTTCGCGCATTTCGGATTCAGGCGGAGCGAACGCTTGAAGGCTTCGATGGCCGCGCCAAAATTTCCAACATTGGTCAGCATCAGCCCCAGGTCATTGTAGATGTCGTACCTTTTCGGATCGATGGCCAGCGCCCGCTGGTAAAGCTCGGCTGCCTCCCGCGGCGCGCCGCCGCGGAAAAGCGCGCGGGCCAGGTGGCAGTGCAGATCCGCGGAAGCAGGCTGAAGATCGAGTGCTCGCTGGTAAGATTTTGCGGCTCCCTTGAAATCTTCCGTGCGTTCGAGCACTTCACCCAGTCGCAAATGAGCTTGCAGGGAGTCCGGCCGGAGCTCGGTGAGGCGGCGAAGGCAGTCGATGGCGAGCTGATTCTTTCCCTCGGCAAGAAATTCCCCGGCGCGGGCAGCAAGCGTCGCAGGGTCTGCGCCAAGGTTCGAGCTCGATGGCGGGAGGAGCTCCTGAAGCGAGCCGGGTTTCGTTTCCAGAATCCGCGCCATTTCGCGGGCTTCGAGAGACGTGGGATCCAACCTCAAAATCTTGCGATAGCACGACTCCGCCTGCCCGATTCGGCCCTCACGATGGCACTTCAGACCTTTTTTGAAGAGCTTTTGCAGGCTTAGCTGAGGTGACGGAGGGGAGGGCACAGATTGACCTTTCTGACGAATTCACAGTTTACGCCACCAGCATTTTCGCGGATGCCATCACACGAAGCAACTGGCGACATGGTGCGATCCTTCCGAATTCAAAGTGCTTCCTGAACAGTGGAGTTGCTGTGGAAATTCCGGGTTATCACCAACGGCGGAAAGCTGACGTACGCGTTGATGCGGGGATATGTTTCGTTCAGAGCGACGTCAATCGCGGTGTTCGGCACGGAGCGCCCCAAGCCCGGAATAAAGACGTCACGGTTGCTTAAGGGCAGGCACAAATTTTTCATCGCCTGGGCGCCGCGTGGAGAAACGGAATAGCTGACAACACCAAAGGCCTTGAAAAGCCGGAAATGCTGCGGGTGTAATTCGGCGGACTGGAATGCGTCTATACCCATCCTCATGCGATCCTGGTCGAACATGCCAAGGCACGGCGAGACGCCCGGAACCATATCAAACAGAACTATCGAATCGAAATTCCAGCCCCACAGAATAATGTGCCAGTCGTTCGGAAGCGATTGCAGAAGGATTTCTGCTGCCTGAGCGAAGCCGCGATTCAAAATCGCATCGTCTTCGCAAATCGCCAGTGGTCGATTTCTTTCAATCGCAAGATCCCACAAAGCGAGATGGGATAGGGCATTCCCCAATGCTCCATCGCCATAACGGAGATCCGCAGTGATGATGCCACGGTCCACCAATGCGCCGCGTGCCGAGTTTTTCCCCTCGACAGCGGAAAGCCGGATGAAATTAACCGGCAATTGGCCATTGAGTGCCTCAAACGCAGCCATTCGATCCAAGCTGCGGTCAAGATTGATGACGTAAATGTCCACAGCCGGACGCCTCGAATCTTGCGGTGCAAAGATTGAAATGCTTCAGCCTGCTTCCACTAGACGCCCCCTAGCCGCAGGAACGACCGTCGATCGCCATCTTGGGCGAGGAGATTTCAACGATGTGGCGATGGGAGGAATTCGTGAGTCCGTGAAATTCTCTGTGCCTTCCCGACTCCTGGAAATTAACCTACCGCTGGAGGCGTTCGCAATTCTGCTTGTAATTCAAGTTCTTGGGATCGAGCGTCGCCGCGGCCTGATATTCACTCAAGGCGCCGGCCCGGTCGCCTTTTTGCTCGAGGGCATCGGCGAGTGTGGCGTGCACGGCGGCGTCATTAGGATTGATGCGCAAAGCCTCATGCTCCTCGGAAATCTTCCCGTCCAGGTCGCCCCTGGCTCCCAGAATGATGCCTAATCCCTCGTGCCCCTGTTCGTTATTGGGGTTTAACTTCAAGGCCGCATGATATTC
>JASHSC010000616.1 GCA_030036915.1 Terriglobia bacterium | reverse complement strand
ATTGTGCGATCAAAGCCTCTGTGTTCTCTGTGCCTCAGAACATTTCACACAGAGCCCGCAGAGAATCTCGGCGTTCTCCGTGTGAAACCCCTTTCGGGCGCAGAGGGCACGAAGAAAACTTTTTCGTGAACCGTGTGATTCACTTTTCTTGGTTGGCCTTTTCTTCCTCTTTGGCGCTGATCTTTGCGAATACACTGTTTGCCGCCACGCTGCACATTCGGGTAGTGGATGAATCCGGTCACGCCATTTGGGCTCGCCTGGAAGTGCGCGGCGCGAACGAAAAGGAGTATCAGCCCGCCACGGCAATTCGCGACCTCACGGCAGGCCATCATCGCGCCCTGCCTTTTTACCTCGGAAGCTTCGTAATTCAGGGTGAGTGCGATGTAGAAGTGTCGCCCGGGCGCTATCGCGTGATCGGCGAGCATGGCCTCGAGTACACGCGCGAGGAAAAATCCGTGGCGGTGGGTGCCAAGGGCGAGACCCATCTCACGCTGCAACTGCGCCCCTGGATTTGCATGTGGAAGCAGGGCTGGTGGAGCGGCGACCTGCACATTCACCGCACGCCCGCCGACGCCCAGAAGCTGGTTCTGGCGGAGGACTTGAACTTCGCTCCCGTCATTACGCAATGGCCACATCGGAAAAATCTTGAAATCGTGAGCGACGATGTTTGGGGGTCGGACACGCCGACAATGGTGAAAGTTGATGAACGCCATTTCGTAACGCTTCGCAATGCGGAGGACGAGCGCGGCGGCGGCGCCTGGATTTTTCTATCCTTGCGAAGCCTGTTGCAAGGCCTGGATAGCGCGGGCTTTTGGAATCCCTCGACCATCGATTTCATTCAGCAGGCGCGCGCCCAACGTGGTTCCACCAATTCCCTGCCCTGGATCGATTGCGAGAACACCGAGTGGTGGGAAGTTCCCGTGGCCATGGCGCTGGCGCCGCCCAACTCGATTGAAGTGCTGGGCAATCACTTTATGGAATACGGCCTCGACGACGTCACGGATTGGGGCCGCCCGCCCGGCAAGCACGAGGCGAACGACCGCTGGAGCTGGCTGCATTACACGCTCGGCCTCTATTACCGCTACCTTAATCTCGGATTCCACATTCCGCCCTCGGCCGGCAGCGCCAGCGGCGTGCACCCGAATCCGGCCGGTTACAATCGTGTGTACGCTCAAATCTCAGGGCCGTTCAGCGTGGAGAAATGGTTCGCAGCGCTGCGCGAAGGAAAGAGTTTCATCACCAACGGTCCGATTTTGTTTTTCGACGTGAAGCCCGGCGGAGCGAATTCGCAGGCGACGGTGGAAGCCCATGCGCGCGAGCCGATTGACCGCATCGAACTGGTTGCCAACGGAGAAGTCATCCAGTGGGCGCCCGTGCCTCCCGGCACGCTCGACTACAAGGCCGATTTCACCTTCGATCCCAGCGGCTACACGTGGGTTGCGGCGCGGTGCTTCCTTCGCACCGGCGACACCATTCGCCTCGCACATTCAAGCCCTGTATTTCTCAACGGCCATCACGACTGCCGGCCCGACGCCAAGTATTTTGTCGACTGGATGAATGACCTTATTAATGAAACCAGAACCCGGAAATTCCCTTCCGCGTTAGACCGGGAGCACCTGCTGAGCCTTTACGGAAAGGCCTTGGCGTTTTACACTCAGAGGTTCGAACAAGGGTGCGCGGCGAACTGAATCTCAATGGCAAAATTACCATTCAATGAGCGACGATTTCAAGACGGCCTGCGCGCTGGACAAAGTCAATTACGAGGGCTGGCAGGCGCTGGAATTCTCCAACGGGCTTCTCCGCGTGACCGTTGTTCCGGAAATCGGCGGGTGAATCATCCAAGTGCGCCTCAGCGAGCAGCCGTTTCTCTACGTCAACCCCCGCCTGCGCGGGCAGGTGTTTCCTCCCGTGGAAAACGATTTTGAATCGGGATGGAAAAACTATGGTGGAAGCAAGGTGTGGCCGGCGCCGCAGGGATGGTCGAGCGATGATCAATGGCCGGGGCCGCCGCGGCGTAGGGGCACCCCGTGTGGGTGCCCTGGCCATGGCATCTTCATGGCAGAGGGCAGGCACGAGGCCCGCCCCTACGTATAATTCAAACTGTACCTCTGCCTCCCATTGCGTTCTTTGACATCCCCAACCCGACTCGCCATAATCCTAAGGGGGTTCGAGTATCTGTATGAGAGGGAGTAAACCAGTATGTCGGCGTATCGGATCACGAACGAGGATTTTAATCGCTATTCTAGAGATGGATTTTTTATCGTCCGCGGGCTCTTCGATTCCGAGGAGATGAGATTACTGCGCGAAGCTGTGGACGTTGATCAGGATTTAGCAGAAGCCCAGTACGCCGTCAAGGACCGGCAGGGCGGGACGGCGAAAATCGCAATTTGGCAGGGAACGGGCGATGACCTTTACGGCCTGGTGGCCCGGTCGGAGCGAATCGTAAACACCATGGAGCGACTGTTGGGCGACGAAGTCTACCACTGGCATTCGAAAATGACCATCAAGGTTCCACGCGAAGGTGGAGCCTGGGAATGGCACCAGGACTACGGATACTGGTACACCTACGGGTGCCTGTATCCGGACCTCGCCACGTGCATGATTGCTGTGGACGGCGCCACGCGGGAGAATGGCTGTTTGCAGGTTCTGCGCGGTTCGCATCGCATGGGGCGGATTGACCACGATTTCCAAACACAGTTGGGGGCTGACCCCGAGCGAATTGCCGAGACGGTGAAAACACTGGAAATGGTCTATTGCACGCTGGAAGCTGGCGACGCGATTTTCTTTCACTGCAACTTGCTGCACTGCTCCGGCCAGAACAAATCCGCGAGTCCACGACGGGCATTCCTGTGCTGCTACAATGCCCGTCGCAACAGCCCTTACAAGGTCGTACGCCACCCGCAATACACACCGCTCGCAAAAGTCGGCGATTCCGCGATCAAGGAGGCGGGCCTGCGCATCGCCAAGCAGGAGTACAGCCAGCGCTCGCACGCGCATGTGGTGAAATAGAGTGATCCCTTTGCCGGCCACGGCTTGGCGGGCTAAGGCGGTCAATCGGTGTGAAACACTTCCTGCATATTTGCCCACCATTCGCCTTTTTTGCGGGTGGGAATGGGTTGCTGCATGGGCTCCATGATGGCCCACCAATCCTGCGTCACGGGGTCGGCGGCCATCTTCTTCATGTCGGCATCAAAGTCATTGCCGATATATTCGAAATAGGCGAAGAGCATGTTATCCTTGAAGAAAATAGTATAATTCCGGATATTACAATCGTAAATCGTCTTGAGAACGCCCGGCCAAACCTTGGCGTGATCCTCCACGTACTTTTCATAAGCTTCAGGCTTCAGCCCAATCAATTGACCGTAACGCTTCAATTTCCCGCTCGCCATCGAATTGCCTCCTTCGCTCAGCGTTGACCGCCCGTGATGATCGGGGGCGAGGCGCCTGCGCGGCTTCCGGCCGAGGCAGCCACGGTCTGCTCCGTCACCCAATCGGTCCAGATCGAACTCTCGCCGCTCGCCAGCAGCGCGGCGCCGTCAAGCACCGCCGCCACATAATTCTCAATGCAGGGAAAATGCAGGTTGGCGGGTGGGGGCACATCCTCGCGCCCGCCGGGATAAACAAAGTCCCGGCCCGTGAGTGGCGTCAGGTCCATTTCGCCGTCGGTACCGATGATTCGGAACTCATCTTTTTTTACATGTGAATTCCAACGCACGTCCACGATGCCGCGGACCTTGCCCGTGTATTCGATGATAACCGTCGCGCAATCCTCCACACGCATGGAATGGACGGCGTTCGATAACTGCGCTGTCACACGCTGCGGCTGTCCGAAGAAAAAGTTGAGCAAGTCGATGCGGTGCGAGCCGATGTCGTAGAGCGGGCCACCACCGGCGAGAGTGGGATCGAACTGCCAGGCGCGTTGCACTTCATCGGGTGAACGCCATTCATAGCAGGTGATATAAGCGAGCAGCGGCTGGCCGATCGCTCCCTGCTCAATCAATTCCTTCGCCCGCGCCACCTTGGGATAAGCGCGGCGATAATAGGCGATGCCCAGCGTTTTCCCTGCCGCCTGCGCTGCCTCAACCATGGACCGGGCATCCGCATAATTCATTGCCACAGGCTTTTCGCAAAGCACGTGCTTCCCGGCCTTGAGCGAGGCAATCGTTTGCGGAGCGTGGAGAAACACCGGCGTGGCCACATAGACGGCATTCGCCCCGTCCGCCTTTAGGGCCGCGTCGAGGTCGGTAAACACACGCGCTTTGTACGGCTCGGCCTTCTTGGGGTCGCGTGTAACGATTCCCCAAAGCTCACTGCGTTTCTCCGCGAGCAAAGCGGGAATCACCCGTTTGGTCGTGATATCGCCAATGCCCACCACCAGCCATTTCAACATTTTCGAGCTCACCTGAGTTTTGCGGAAAGATTGCCGCGTTCAAATACCAGAACCAATCACCTTCCTCGCATGCCGTCGTCGGCGTGAAGGGGCAGATACTAACATTGCGCCACGCACGAGGCCAGAAAAAGTCGTGTACAGCATTTAGGAATTCTGGCGCGACGGATTCACAGCGCCTTCTCGTAGAGCGCAACCATGTCCAACTCCGCACACGCGCGGGGATTGGATTGATGGCAGGCATCTTCCATGGCTTTCTTTGCCAGCCGCGGAATCATGTCGGCCGTAATTCCGAGTGCGCCCAATGTCGAGGGGATTTCGACGACCTCAAGAAGGTTGCGCACCCTGGCAATCAGCGCCGTGGCGGATTCCGCGGCCGGCCGGTCAGAGGTTTGAATCTCCATCGCCACGGCGAGGTCGCGGAGGCGATCTTCCGAAACTTGTCGATTGAACTCGAGCACATGGGGCAGAAGAATTCCATTCACAGTTCCATGGTGCAAATTGGCGATGCTCGAAAGCGGGTGGGCGAGAGAATGCACGGCGCCCAGACCCTTCTGAAACGCCACGGCACCCATCATTGCCGCCATCAACATATTGCTGCGAGCTTCCAAATCCTTGCCGTTGCGAACCGCGCGCGGAAGATTGCGCATGGCCAACTTCGCTCCTTGAAGCGCGATAGCGTCGCACAGGGGATGATAGCCGCGCGCAAGGTAGGCCTCCACGTTGTGCGTCAGCGCGTCGAGTCCGGTGCCCGCGGTGATTTTGGGCGGCATGCCCAGCGTCAACTCCGGATCTGCCAGCGCCACGTTGGGCATCAAATGCGGGCTGAAGATCACGGTCTTGCGATTTGTGGATTTCAAAATGATGACGGTGCTGCGGCCAACTTCGCTGCCCGTTCCG
>JASHSC010000615.1 GCA_030036915.1 Terriglobia bacterium | reverse complement strand
ATGCACGCGCTGAACTTTGTTCCGGCCATTCAGGCGGGCAAAGACGTTTACCAGGAAAAGACCATGGCGTTCAATCCCGATCACGCCAAGCGCATGCGCAAGGCATTTCAAGGGTCGGGGCGCGTGGTGCAGGTGGGAATTCAAGGCACCAGCTCCTCCGCCGTCGGGCAAGCGCGCGAATACTTGAACGCGGATCACGTCGGCGACCTCACGCAGCTTCACACCTTCCACTACCGCAACGCTCCCTACGGCGGCTGGAAGCGCAAAATCCCCTCCGATTGCGACCCGCAGCACGTGGATTGGAAAGCGTTCGAGGGTGAGGCGAAACAGTACCCCTTTGATCCCAATCGTTTCATCAACTGGCGATTCTTCTGGGACTACTCCGGCGGAAATGTCTATGAAAACATGGTGCACCAGGTAGGACTGTGGTTCAAACTTCTGGATCTGAAAATTCCTCCGCACGTCACAATGGTGGGCGCCAACTACCTTTCACCGGAAATGCAAGTGCCCGACACGATGAACGTGTCCATGATCCAGCAGGAAAAAGTTCTGTTTACCTGGAACTCGATGTTCGGCAACAACCTGATGGGCGCGGGCTATGATGAGGCGCTGGGCACGAAGGGAACGATTCTGCGTGACGAGAAATATAACGTGCGCTTTGTTCCGCAGGAAAAGAAGTCCACGGAGCCCGCAATCGGCGCGGAACCCGGCCATGCGCCGGACATCATCGGCGGTGGTGACATCACCGATCTGCACATGCAGAACTTCTTCGATTGCGTGCGCAGCCGCAAGGAACCCAACTGCCCGTTCGAGCTGGGATTCCGCTCGGCGATCGCCTGCCGGATGGCGGTGGAATCCTACCGCCAGAACCGGACGGTGAGGTGGGACGCGGAAAAGGAAGAGATCGTGTAGTGGGCTTTCAATGAAAGCTCACAGGCCCTGGGCAATCGGCGCGGAAGATTCCTACGGAGTTTGGGTTGCAGTTGCCGGGGGCGCGCTGTCAGGGATGGGAGAACCTGTGGCTTTGCTGACCGCCTGCACCAACACCCCGGCCTCGGCCGGAACGGCGACTTTCCCGTCGAGAATGTTTTGGTTGTTGACGCCCTGACCGTAAAAGGCATCGTTGCCGGTTTCATCGGGCTCAACCACGGCGCCGCTCAGGCTGATTCCGGCAAAGACTCCACGGCTGCGCGAATAGGTCAGAATCTCCGCATGCAACTCAATGTCCGTGCTCGCCGCGGCACTTCTGCCCACCGGACCTGCGGCGGCCGAAAGGTCACCGCCGATGCGGAACTTATCGCTCAGGAGCTTTTGCAATCCCCTGCGCCCGCGGAACACCAGGATGAAATCCGTGGAAGAGCCGCCAATCTGGAAGCCCACGCTGCCGCCGCTCACTGTAAGGAACACGGGCGCGCTCCAGCTCTTGGGCGCGCGGCAGGTCACCAGGCCTTTTCCGTAATTTCCCCCCACCACGAACGCCAGCTTCTTCTCGGCCGGAATGATGGCAATGCACTTCGCCGACGCCAGCAAGTCGCGGGGAATGGCCTTATCGGGTGTGCCCATGATTTCCTCGAAAATCTGGGCGGAATCTTCGACGCGATGGACGTCGTCATCACGATTCGAACTGGCGCGCGCCGAAACGCAGAACGCAAAACTCATCATCAAACAGAGCGTGGCGGATTTCCGCATTTTCAGGCCTCCATCCGGAAGGTCAATGAGGTAAGGAGCAAAGTTGGGATTGAAGGGGCGGAGGAGCGGGTGGAATCAAGCGCCGGCGGCGGGAATCCCAACTGCTTGCCCCGCGCACCCTGGGCTTGGCCATTGGCAAAATTCATACCAACAGCATTTTAGTATGAAATGTCTGCCGAAGGCAGGAAATCAGGCGGTTTTAGCGGCGCGGGCGAATCCGTTCCGCAACCTCACCATTGTTCTCTGCCGGTTCGCAACAACGTGGAGTTCTCGCATCAGCCGAAGAATGTTGACGCGATTTTCCGGCCGTGGTAAGCTTCCGTTTGTTGAACCGATGACTGCGAATCTCCATTCCGTGAGGAGCAGCGCCTTGGCGCAGATGTGTTGTTGTACACCATCCGCCGGCGGTGTTTTGTCCTCAGGGAATAGGGATTTGTAGGACCCCCTACAATACGATTGGGACCTGAGACGCCCGCTGACGTTAGCAACCGCAGCGGGCGTTTTTGCTTTTACGGAAATTTGTTGAAGCAAGGAGCAAGCTGCACCGCAGGGACAGTCGGACCGGAAAGGCGGGCAGCACTGGAATGTTGATCACACTCATAGGATTCATCACCGGAATGTTGATCGGATTGACGGGCACGGGGGGCGGTGTGCTGCTCACTCCACTTTTGATGGTGCTCACGCCCTATCCCGCCGTTACCTTGATCGGAACGGACATCGTCAACGGCGCATTTACCAAATTGCTCGGGGTGGTTGAACACCGCCGGTTGGGACAGGTGCGCTGGCGGCTCGCCGCCTTTCTGATTGTGGGAACGGCGCCGGGCACAGTGGGCGGAATCGTGCTGCTGGGGTTCCTGAAATCCAATTTGCCGGGCGGCGAGCTAGACCATTTCCTGCGATTGGCGCTGGGCATCACGCTGTTCTTCGTGTCCATCCTCCTGCCTTTCCTTCGAATGGGAAACACAAGACCTTCCAAGACGTGGGTGGAGGCCCCGGCAGGGAGCGCGCGCCTGAAGTTGATTGCCGCGGGTGCGCTGGTGGGATTCCTTGTAGCGCTCACTTCGATCGGCAGCGGGAGTTTGCTGATGATCTTTCTGCTGCTCCTTACTCCTTACCCGCTCGGCGAGCTGGTGGGAACCGACATTCTGTACGGGCTCGCAACCATGGCGCTGGCGGGGACGATGCATGTTTGGATGGGCCACTTCGATGCCGGCCTCTTTCTGCGCGTGGTGGCAGGCTCATTGCCGGGAGTGGTTTTGGGAAGCCGCCTGACCCGCATCATTCCAGAGCGTTATTTCAGTTGGCTATTTGCAATTTTGTATTTCTCCCTGGGAGCCCGGTTGATTTTGGGATGACCTTGGGAGGAGGTGGTGGAGAGTCAGGGGTCTCTGATTTCCAGTTGCGAGATCGAGCCGAATTCCAGACTTCCCATTAAATTACGAAGGAAAAGGAAAACAACATGGTGCCACTTGAGGTTGAAGATTTTGCCGAACTTGCCGCGACTTATTCCCAACGGCATCCGAGGGAAATTCTTGCTTTGGCTTTTGAGATGTTCTCTCCCACCGTTGGAATCAGTTTCAGCGGAGCGGAAGATGTCGTGTTAGTCGACATGGCGTCGAAACTGGGAGGTAAGTTCCGAGTTTTTTCGCTGGACACAGGGCGACTTCATCCTGAAACGCTGCGCTTTCTTGACGAGGTTCGCGAGCGATACCAGACGCCGATTGAAGTATTCTTCCCGCA
>JASHSC010000614.1 GCA_030036915.1 Terriglobia bacterium | reverse complement strand
ACTTCCCGGCAGCAAAGAAAGACGCCCAGCAGGTTCACGCCGAGGACGCGATTCCATTCCTCCGTGCTAAGGTGAATCAAGGGCACCACGTTGGGTGGAACGCCCGCGGAGTTGACGAGAATGTCAATGCGCCCGTGCCGTTCCCTTATCTGCTGCACCATGCTGCGCACCGATTCGCCCTTCGTCACGTCCAATTCGACGGTGCTGACTTTGTAGCCGCGTCCGCGCAGCACTTCAGCAGATTGCTGCATGCGCTCCTTTCGAATATCGGCGATAATCACTTCCGCGCCCGCAGCGCCCAGGGCTTCGCAAACGCCCAACCCGATGCTTTGCGCCCCTCCGGTGACGACAGCCATCTTACCCTTAAGACTTGACATCGTAGCCCCCCACTTCCGCTCAGAGAATTTTACGATGGATGAATATACCTCAATCCGGCTGTGTTGCACGCCTGATTCGGAACGGTGGGCAGGCTTATTGATGCAAGATAGCCGCATCGGCACCTTCGGTTAAAACCACCCAAATGTGGGAAACTGCGCCGCCTCCGCATTCATCTAACGATGATAAAGTATCGGCTTTGCTGCCCCTGGAGGTTGGATTGTCGCGCGCTCGCGTGGATGTTGTCGGAATCGGCCTGAACGCTACGGACACCGTCATGGAAGTCCGCGAGTTCCCTGCCCTGGGCGGCAAGGAGCGAGTCGTTACCTCTTCGACGCACGCAGGCGGGCAAGTGGCCACGGCTCTGGTCACCTGCCGCCGCCTCGGATTGCGCGCACGTTACATCGGTAAAGTCGGCGACGACGTCGCCGGACGAATGCAGCTCACGAGCCTGCGCCGCGAAGGGCTTGACTTGAAGGGAACCCGGGTCGTCCGCGGCGTTCCCAATCAATACGCCATCATTGTAGTGGACCAGAAAACCGGAGAGCGAACCGTATTCTGGGACCGCGACGCGCGCCTGGCCTTGAAGCCGGGAGAACTGAAGGCTTCCTCCATCACCTCGGCGCGCCTCCTGCACGTGGATGGATGTGACTTGAGTGCAGCGCTGCGAGCGGCACAGTGGGCCCGTCGGGCGCGCCTTCCAGTGGTGGCGGATCTCGACACTGCTTATAAGAATGTCGAAAGGCTTTTTCCCTGCATCGATTATCTCATCGCCTCAACGCACTTCCTGCCCGCCGTCACCGGCCATGCCGACCCATTCAAGGTGCTTGAATACATGGCCCGCGAATACCGCATCCGTATGCCGGGCATGACCCTCGGCCGCGACGGAGCTCTGGTTTATCATGCGGGCCGCTTCGTCTATTCGCCCGGATACGTTGTGGAAACGGTGGACACCACCGGCGCCGGCGACGTTTTCCATGGCGCGTTTGATTACGCTTTGCTGGCGGGTTGGGAGATTCGACGCGCGCTCGATTTTTCAAACGCCATGGCCGCACTCAACTGCACAGCGCTGGGCGCGCGAGGCGGCATCAAATCCCGCGCCGAGGCCGAGCACCTGATGGCAACCGGTCAGCGCCACATCAATCCCGCTTATGAAGAACGGAGGTCCCGCCATGCCTGATCAAATCCGAGATAACTCCGCACCGGCCCGCGAAGCGCAAGACCACTTCGCACTGGTCACCGGGGCGTCCGGTGGCATCGGGGCGTGCTTCGCGCGCGCCCTTGCAGCTCGCGGGATGAATCTCGCCCTGGCGGCGAGATCCAGAAGCAAACTCGAAGGTATTAAGGCTGAAATTCAAGCAAAATTCTCGCTGCGGGTTGAAGTGATCGAGCAGGACCTGAGCGCGCCGGGAGCCGCCGAGCGACTGCATTCCGAGTTAAAAGACCGCGGCATTTTCGTGGACCTTCTGGTGAACAACGCCGGATTTGGGGCGCACGGGGAATTCTGGAAACTGCCCATCGACCGCCAGGCGGAAATGCTTCGCTTAAATATCGTCACGCTCACTGAGTTGACTCACCTGCTCCTCCCCGCCATGATTACGAAGCACCAGGGCGGCATCATCAATGTTTCATCGACCGCCAGTTTTCAACCCATTCCCTACTCCAGCGTCTACGCCGCCACCAAGGCGTACGTCACCAGTTTTTCGATGGGGCTCGCCGAAGAGGTGTGCTCGTACGGTGTCAAGGTTCTGGCGCTTTGTCCCGGAGGCACGGCAACGAACTTTTTTGAAGCCGGCCAGTTTGACAAGATCAAGTTTCCCGGAGGACTGCAATCCCCGGAAGCAGTGGTGGAAGCAGCCTTGCGCGCGCTGGACCGCGGCCGCTCACTGGTCGTAACGCGATTTGTCAACCGGATGATGCTCTTCGTGCAGCGCCTGGCGCCGCGCCGCCTGGTGGCTCGCCAGGCAGGAGAGATGTTTCGACCCCGGGGAATCGCCAATCGACAATGAAATCCCGGAAGTGCGGATTATCTTGAGGGACCGGCGGAGCCGGCGCCGCGTGCCGTCCGCCGCGAACTTTCCGACCGTGGGAGAAGGCGCTTCTCAGACTCGTCATAAGTCCTCAGGTTCAGGGCACGGTCACCGTGCAGGTACGACTTGACGATCGCGGCCCACTTTCCCTGGGCAATCAAGATCAATTCAATGGCTTCGCGCACCGCGCCGGCGCCGCCTCGCTTGCGGGTGCAGTAGTGCGCGTGCTTGCGAACCAGGTCGTCGCCGTTAGCCACGCTGACACCCAGACCGACGCGCGTGAGCAGAGGCAAATCCGTCAGATCATCGCCCACGTAACAGACTTCCGAGTCCGCCACCTGGGCGGCATTCCGAATTCTTTCATACGGCTCAATTTTCTCCAGGGAATCCTGCTGGAGGAAATGGATTCCCAGGTCTTTCGCGCGATACTCGATGACCAGAGAACTGCGCCCGGTGATGATGCCGGTTTTCAGGCCCGCATAGTGCGCCAGCCGCAGCCCCAAACCGTCCCGCGAATCAAAGCCCTTCGTCTCAAGCAATCCGCCGCCGGGCCGGGGAACATAATAGAATTTCCCATCGGTAAGGACTCCGTCAACATCCATGAGCAGCAGTTTGACTTTCTTTGCGCGGGCGAGCAATGCGCGAGAGTATTTTGCCGCGTGTTTTGCCATAGTGCTTTTGCCGGCGCGTGCAGCGCGATTCAGAAAATGTAACCCGAACTTGCGGTTGTTTTGCCCCCCTTGCGTGTCGCAATCTCAAGCGGGAGGAAGCGGCAAACGGATAACGATGATAGCACAGCTCGGATTCTTCTTCAGCAGAAGCTTGGGAAGAAGGCTAATCCGGCGCCGCAGCCATCGTCACACGGTTGCGCCCCCCGCGCTTGGAATCGTACAACGCCTTGTCGGAGGCCTGGATGACTTCTTCCAAGGTTTGGCCATGTTCGGGAAAAGCCACCACGCCAATGCTTACGGTAAGCTGCGGGAGCGGCTTTTCCGTATTGGAAGGAACGACCATCGTCATGACGGCTTTGCGGATGCGCTCCGCGACAAGGGAGGATGCTTTCGCGCTCGTATCGGGCAAAACCACCACGAACTCTTCCCCTCCGTAGCGGGCCGCAAGGTTCGTTTCGCGCATGCAAGTGGTAACAGCCTTGGCGAAGTGGCGCAGGACTCGATCTCCGATTTCGTGTCCATAGATGTCATTAAAGCTCTTGAAGCGGTCGAGGTCCATCATGATCACCCCCACGGGTTGCTCGCGCCTGCGTGCAATGGCAAAGAGTTTGCGCGCATAATCCTCCAGGAAGCGCCGGTTATAAAGGCCCGTCAGCATGTCGACGTTGGCCTGCTGCTTCATGCGATCGAGCAGCCGCAGGTTGGAGAGCGCGGAAGCGGCGCCGCTCAGATAACTCTCCAGCAGGCGCTGCCGCTCAGGAGTCAACAGGTTCGGCGCTGCCTCCACGCGCATGGACCCGATGATGATTCCGCCGGCAATCAAAGGACCACAGTAGTAACTGCCCTCCGTGGGCAGAATGAATTTCGAGGGGCAGAGAGGCTCAAGCTGCACGTCGTTCACCACGAAAGAGCGTCCGCTCCGCACGGCTTTGCAATTGTGGGGCTCTTCGATTACCGGCCACGCGACTTCCGCCTTGGAAAGCGGCACGAGCGTTGTCGCGACTTCAAGATAATTCTCCGCGGCATTCAGTTTGAAGATAATGACCTGCCGCGGCTGGAACCTTTCCTTCAGGGAGTGGAGCAACAAGTCATATACCTCAATTTCCGAGGTACACTGTGTGACCGCTTCCGAAAAGCGGTTTAATGAGGCGATTTCTTCACGCTCGAGCCGCAGGGCAGCGGTCATCTGGGAAAAACTCCGGGAAAGCACACCGAATTCATTGTCGGCCACAGGGGGGAGAGCGGGAGAAAAATCTCCGCGGCCCACCTGCTCAGAAGCGTGGATGAGTTGCAGCACGGGCGCCACAATCATGCGCGTCACCACGCCGGTCAGAAAAATCAGGATGCCGGCCAGCAATGCGGCCAGCGTGATGCCCACCACCAGCATGCGCTTGATCACCTTCTCCGCGCTTACCATTTCGCCGAGGTTTTCGCCCTCGTCCTCGTTCCGCAGTTTAAGGATAAGCGCGCGGATGTTGGCCAGCCGCGTCTGGCCGTCCGATAGCGCTGTCTCTTTATTGAAATCCGTGTTTGTACGCATCTTGTCCATAATCGGCAGCGCCCATTGACTCTGCATCTGGTCAAACTCCACCCGAATGCGGGTGACTTCTTCCGACTCCCCGGGATCGGTGGAATCGAGGTCGGTGAGGGAGAGAAGATCCGCCTGGGATTCTTTAATCGCCCTTTCGTATGCAGTGATAAGGTCCTGCCGGCGGGTGAATACATACCCGCGGATTGCCATTGAGGCTTCCGTGGCGTGCCGCAGGAATGATTCTCCACTCACCACGCTTTCACGGGATCGCAAGGCGGC
>JASHSC010000058.1 GCA_030036915.1 Terriglobia bacterium | reverse complement strand
ACGTTCTTCCTGGCCCCGGCGCCGGCCACGACGAATCCGACAGCGACAGCGGGAAGGGTGAGCGCCATGGCTTGATGGAGCAGGGTGGCAACAGCAAGGAAGAATCCGCTCGCCACCCATCGGAGGGTAGACTGTGAATCCGCCACAGCCCACAGAAATCCCACGATGCAGAGATCGAGAAGTGGGTACGGCTGGTTTTGCAGACCCAAATTCCAGACGTGCGGAGAGAGGGCGATGAATATCGCCGCGGCAATGGGTAGAGCCATCCGATTGCTCACGCGAACCAGCAGCAGGCAAAGGAGCGCCAGCGCGAGAGCGTTGATGAAAATGTCGAAAAGCTGAAAAGCTGCGGGGGAAGTCGACCCGGCAACCGAGAGCACACCGGCAAGGGCCTTTTGAATAGGGAACCAGAGCAGGTGATGAGGATTGAAATCATCGCTCTCTGTGGGAGCAAGCGCTTGCATCCGATAGATGTATCCATCGTAGTTAAAAAGCGGTGGGCGGAGAGCCAGATTAATCAAGAGAACGGAAACGAACACGAGAAGCGCAGCGGCCTTGGCGCGCTTCTGCACGGGCGGAGCCGGTTCGGGCGGAAGGCTCTGCTCGAGCGGCGGCAAAATCAACGACTGAGAATCTGACAACGGGCTCACCCGTGGTTTCTGTCCTCAAAACCAGTGTCCGGAGAAATTGTACACCGGCATGAGCGCAATCGCTCCAGATTGCTCCCTGCAGCTTCGATTGCACAATGCAAGAAAGATCGAATTGCGCGCCGGAATGTCCCTTACGAAAAAAGCGCCAGCTAAGCTATAATCCCACGGTTACAAGCGGCGACAATCCATCGATGAATGTCGGCCGATCTTCAGGGAGAAAGATGACTCACGCTTCGACAGACATTCTGATTGACCGGGTTCCCGGCGCGCGGAGTTTCGCCACGGACGCGGCATGGGTTATTGCCTTCAGCCTGGTGACGGCCGCCTGCGCGCAAATCAGTATTCACCTGCCGATTTCGCCCGTCCCCATCACCGGCCAGACCTTCGCCGTGCTCTTGAGCGGCGCGGTGCTAGGGCGGCGCCGCGGGTTTCTAAGTCAAGTCGTCTATCTTGCTGAGGGCGCCGCCGGAATGCCGGTATTTGCAGATGGAGCTGGCTCAGCAATGCATCTGGTGGGTCCATCGGGAGGATTCCTGCTCTGTTTCCCCCTGGCGGCGGCACTGATTGGATGGGTGGTGGAACAGGGCGCGGCGCAATCCGTTGCAATGCTGGCGGGAGCTCTGGTCTCCGCGGACGTTTTAATCCTCTGCGCGGGATCGCTCTGGTTGCGCCTGCTGTTCCACATTCCGTTTGCGCAAGCGTGGATGATGGGGTTTTACCCGTTCGTAATCGCAGACGTTGCCAAGGTCATCCTGGTGGGATGCACCTTGCCGCGAGTGCTACGCCGGCTTGAGGCGCGCAGAGACGCGCCCTCGCATTAACGGGGCGGCGGAATTTTGCTTGTGCCCAAACGCCCGTTTCCAGTTTTGCCCCTCAGAAAGCGAGCCTGGAATGGCAGTTTCCCCAAGACTCCTGACCGATGAGGAAGAAGTCCTTACCGCCAACCGGATGTTCTATGCCGCGCTGCACAGTTTGAATATGTCGCTGATGGCCCAGGTGTGGCTGCATGACGACTGGGTGAAATGCCTGCACCCCGGTTGGGACCTGCTGATGGGATGGGAAGAGGTTCAAGGGAGTTGGGAGGAAATCTTCCAGTCCACGGACCAGATGATGGTGTCGATCACCCGGCCGCTGGTGCACGTAGCGGGAGATGTAGCGTGGGTATCCTGCTTGGAAAACGTGACGACCACAAATCAGAACGATTTTTCGTCAGCGATGGTCGAATCCACGAACATCTTCTTGAGGCGGCAGGGCCGCTGGTTATTGGTGCACCATCACTCGACGCCGCTGGCCGAGCCCCCGCCTGAAACATCCGCGCCTGTGCAGTAAGCACTCGGCAGGGCACCCGATCTCCCGGCATTTAAGCGAATTGGAAGCTGCTCCCCCCTGGTCTCAACGACCACGGGGGGAGCAGCGAGTCCTTACTATGCCGCCTTCACCATGTGGTGCGGGTCAATGATGAACTTCTTGGCGGCGCCACGGTCGAAATCCTTATAGCCTTGCGGCGCTTCATCGAGTGAAATTACCGTGGCGTTGACGGCCTTGGCGATCTTGATCTTGTCGTACAGAATCGCCATGAGGAGTTGCCGATTGTATTTCATCACCGGGCACTGGCCGGTCATGAAGTGCAGCGACTTTGCCCAGCCGAGGCCGATGCGAATGCTCAGGTTTCCCGTCTTGGCATTGGCATCCACGCCGCCGGGATCGTCTGTAACGTAGAGGCCGGGAATGCCCATGCCGCCGCCCGCCCGCACGACGGTCATCAGGGAATTGAGCACCGTCGCCGGACGTTCCACCGCTGCTTCTTTGCCGTGGCCGCGCGCTTCAAAGCCCACGCAATCCACTGCGCAGTCCACCAGCGGTTCGCCCACCAGATTGGAAATCTGATCGCCGAGCGAAGCGTCCTGCCGCAGGTCGACGGTTTCACAGCCGAAGCTGCGCGCCTGGGCCAGGCGTTCCGGAATCATGTCGCCCACGATGACGCACGCAGCACCCAGCAATTGGCATGCCGCGGCGCACGCCAGTCCCACAGGTCCTCCGCCCGCGACATACACAATCGTGCCCGGGCCGACTCCCGCCGTCACTGCCCCATGGTACCCGGTGGGGAAGATGTCGGAAAGCAAGGTGATGTCCTTGATCTTCGCCATCGCCCGGTCTTTCGGCAGTTTGAGCAGGTTGAAATCCGCGTAAGGCACCATTACGTACTCAGCCTGCCCCCCAATCCAGCCGCCCATATCCACATATCCGTAAGCAGCCCCGGGCCGCGCGGGATTCACGTTCAAGCAGACTCCGGTTTTGCCCTCTTTGCAGCTTCGGCAGCGCCCGCACGCGATGTTGAACGGAACGGAAACCAGATCGCCCACCTTGATGAATTCCACGTCACGACCAGCCTCAATGACCTCGCCGGTAATCTCATGCCCAAGAATGAGCCCATGTTGAGCCGTGGTGCGCCCGCGCACCATGTGCTGATCGCTCCC
>JASHSC010000613.1 GCA_030036915.1 Terriglobia bacterium | reverse complement strand
TGACATGACTCTGGTCCTGGGCCGCGCGTGGTAGAGTGAAATTAGGGCACCACCACCGCGTTACAACCATTGCCACTCTCGCAGAAGTCCGATAGACTCTCACATTTATTCCTGCACTGGGGAGCACACAGGTGGCTCTGCGCAATCGTGTTGCAATCGTAACCGGAGCGTCGCGCGGAATCGGCAAGGAAATCGCGCTGGGGCTGGGGCGGGCGGGCCTGCGCGTGGCCGTGGCGTTTCGCACCAACAAGCTGGGCGCGCAAAAAGTCCTGGCAGATTTGCGCGCTGTGGGAGCGGAGGGTCTGGCCGTGGCCACGGATGTTACGGACCCGGCGCGCGTCAAAGACCTGATCGACGCCGTGGCCAAACATTTTGGCCGGTTGGACGTGTTGGTCAACAACGTCGGCGATTTTGAGTGGAAGCCGGTGGTGGAATCTACCGTGGAGGCCTGGAGCTCCATCATCAGGTCGAATCTCTTCAGCGTTTTCTACACCACCAAATGCGCAATTCCCCTGATGCGACGGCAACACTGGGGGCGAATCATCAACCTGGGTGCCGTGGGCGCGGAGCGGGCGTTCGGGCAGGCGAAAATCTCCGCTTATTCCGCAGCCAAGGCCGCCATTGTCGCCTTTACGCGCTCCGTGGCGCTGGAAGAGGCCGGCAATGGAATTACCGCCAATGTGGTGAACCCACCCATCATCGACGAAAAGGAATTGTCACTCGAAGAGGCGCAGCGCCTCACCGATGTGCGCTTCCCAGTCGGCAGGCCCGCTACAGGCCGCGACGTGGGCGAAGCAGTCAGATTCTTTGCCTCCGAGGAGGCGGCATTTATTACCGGCCAGGTACTGAACGTGACCGGAGGTTGGATGCTGTGAGCGGAATTCAGGTGTTGGTACGGAAGGGCAGGGCTTTAGCCCTGCCGTTTTAGAACGGGCTAGTCTAGGGGGGCTTCAGCCCCTGAAGCCAGGGCCTAAAGGCCCGTTTGAACGTGATCCTCGTAACGGCGGGGCTGAAGCCCCGCCCTTCCAAGTGTCCGTGGAGTTTTCATGCCCATGAAGATACTCACTGCCGCTGAAATGCAACGGATCGATCGCCTGACGACGGAGCGTTATGGCGTGCCCACTTTGACGCTGATGGAAAGCGCCGGGCGCGGTGTGGTGGAATTCCTCCAGGAGCGCTTCTCTCCTCTCGATCAGCAGCGCATCGTTATCCTCTGCGGGAAAGGGAATAACGGCGGCGATGGAATGGTGGTGGCGCGCCTGCTTCGCGATCAGGGATTGCGTCCGCGTGTGCTGCTGTTCACGGCGCCCACGGATTTTCGAGGCGATGCGGCGGCGAGCTACGCGCAACTGGTTCCCTCGGGACCACCGGACATCGTTGCCGGCCCAGTTAGCTGGCAAGCCCTGGCGTCATCTCTATCGAGAGCCACACTGTTCATTGACGCCTTGCTCGGCACCGGCCTCTCCAAGCCGATGGAAGGGTTTCTGTTGGGAGTGGTGCGCGACATTAATACGAATTTTCCCGCTGCCAAGGTGGTGGCCGTCGATTTGCCCTCGGGAATGTCGGCGGATTCCGGCGAACTGATCGGCGAGCACATACGCACGGATTATTCGGTCACCTTCACGGCGCCGAAGGTGGCCCACGTTTTCCCTCCTGCCTGCGAGCAAGTGGGTGAGTGGGTGGTGAAGCAGATTGGAACGCCGCCTGAGGTCCTCGAAGATGACCCGGCCCTTAACCTGAATTTTCCGCTCAGAAGGGATTTTGCCTGGGTCAAGAAGCCTCGACCGGCAGCGTCAAACAAGGGCAATTTTGGGCACGTGCTGCTTCTGGCGGGCTCGGTGGGAAAGACGGGTGCCGCGGCCCTGGCTGCGCACGCGGCATTGCGCGCGGGCGCGGGATTGGTGACCGTGGCCACGGCAAAGAGCGCGCAGCCCACCATTGCGTCCCTCGGAATGGAATTCATGACGGAAGGCTTGGCGGAAACCGAGGTGGGCAGTATTTCCTTTCGCGCATTGGATGACCAGCACCTGGATAAACTGGTCGCAGGCAAGACCGTTCTGGCCGTGGGGCCGGGAATCGGTTCGCATCCTGAAACCGCCGAGCTGGTGCGCGCCGTGGTCAATCAATATCCTCTGCCCGTCGTTCTGGACGCCGATGGCTTGAATGCCATTGCCGGCCACATGGAATTCTTTCGCCAGGACGTTCGGCCTGCCGGCGCCACCGTCTTCACGCCGCATCCCGGAGAAATGGCGCGCCTGACGGGAAAGACGGTTGGGGCCATCCAAAGCCAGCGCGTCGCCGTGGCCCGCGAGTTCTCCCATCACTTTGGAGTCACGCTGGTGTTGAAAGGATTTCGAACCCTCGTGGCCACCCCGGACGGCAAGGTGGAGGTGAATCCCACGGGCAACCCCGGGATGGCCACGGGCGGGACCGGCGATGTTCTGACCGGCCTCACTGCGGGCTTGCTGGCGGGATTCCCCTCTCATCCCCCGGGCGAAGTTGCCGCGGCTGCGGTATACTTACACGGTCTGGCGGGCGACCTTGCCGCCGAGGAATTGGGACAGCCTTCTCTGCTGGCTGGGGATCTTCTGGAGAAGATTCCCCGGGCCTATCAATCTATGGATCAGGGAGATTGACGCTTGCCGATTGCCGGCCGCCGGCAAGGGAATCCGCCATTGGTATCTACTGACCATCGCCAATCATCCAAACTGGGTGAGCCGGCAGGCGGAGAAATGAAGGCTGTGAGTTCGCGAAGATATGTAACGCTCGCCGAGCGTGTGACTCATACGCCGGAGGAAACGGTCCTGTTCGGGCGGGAAATCGCCGCAAGCTTTCAGCCGCCTTGCCTTGTGCTTCTCGAAGGTGATTTGGGCGCGGGCAAGACGACGCTGATCAAGGGAATTGTCGCCGGCCTGGGCGCGGCGGGCGAGGATGAAGTTACAAGTCCCACCTTCACGCTCGTCCATGAATATGGTTTGGAAGGCAGGGTTTTTCACGTCGATCTCTACCGGATCGAAGGCGCGCGCGACCTCGCGACGCTGGGGTTGGATGATTTGTCGAGTCAGGCGGCCACGGTTCTTGTTGAATGGGGCGAAAAGCTCGGGGATAATGTTCCCCTGCCTTGCTTCCAAGTTCGAATGGAGCATCAGCAAAGTGACAATCGCAGAATCCTCATCCAACGCGTGGAAGCATAGCTTCCTCCACGGAGCGCGTGTTGGTCTCGCGTTGTTGGCGGCGGTTTTCGCTACAGCGTGTGGCAGCGTTCCCAAGACGTCCTTCTACCATTTGCAAATGCCCATCGCCCCGGCGCCTTCCGATCCCAAGACGGATTTTGTTTTGGGTGTGGAACACTTTCGCGCTCCGGAAGTTCTGCGCGACGATCGCATTATTTATTATGTCTCGCCCACGCAGATGAACTTTTATGAATATCAGCGCTGGGGCGCGGCTCCGGCCTCGATGCTGTCGCAATTCACCGCGAGCTGGCTGGAGGCGAGCGGAGTCTTTTCCCGGGTGATCATGCTTCCCGCCCGCGAGCACGTGGACTACACGCTGGGAGGAAGCGTCACCAACTTTGAAGAGGACGACTCCGAAGGAAGCGCCAGCGTCCGTTTGACCATGGCCCTTTCGCTGGTGCGAATGCGCGACCAAAAGCCGGTTTGGTCCGGCAGATGGGCTTTCGAAAATCCTGTTTCCGGGCACGGCGTTGAGGGCGTTGCCGACGCCCTGAATGCCTCTTGCGCCCGGGCTATGCGCGAATTGATTCCCGGCCTCCTTGCGCAGGTCGAGCAGGATTCCAAGGCCGGCGCAAGTCAAAACCACTAAGCGGAGAAAATCAGATCATGACGGAAACTAAGGGCCCCACTCCATGGGGTTTGATTATCGGTTCGTCAAGCGGTTTCGGTGCCGCAGTCAGTTTGGAACTGGCGCGCTCGGGGCTGAACATCTTCGGTGTGCATTTCGATCGCCGCTCGAACATGCCGCAGGTTGAAAAGGTCATCGCCGGCATTCGTGAAACCGGGCGCGACGTGGTGTTCTTCAATATCAACGCCGCCGACGTCGCCAAGCGCACTGAAGCCCTGAACCAGATGCAGGAATACTGGCAAAAGGCCGGCGGCGCGCACTTTATAAAAGCCTTCCTGCATTCCGTGGCATTTGGATCGCTGAAACCCTACCTTTCGCAAACTCCTGACGACGAATTGACCCAGCAGCAGATGGATATGACCGTCGACGTGATGGGGAATAACCTGGTCTACTGGGTGCAGGATCTCTTTCGCCGTGGAATGCTCGGCCGAGGCAGCCGAATCTACGCCATGACCAGCGCCGGCGGGCACAGCGTGATTCCCAATTACGGTGCGGTGTCAGCCGCCAAAGCGGTGATGGAATCGCACATTCGCCAGCTTGCCTATGAACTCATGCCCTCGGGCATCACGGCCAACGCCATCCAGGCTGGAATCACCGTTACCCCCGGTTCGAGCAAGATCCCCGGCATTGATAAGCTCGCGGAGTTCGCCAAGATGCGCAATCCCGGCGGGCGGCTGACCACTCCCGAGGACGTTGCCGAGGCCATTGCAGCGTTGATGAGTGACAAGACTCATTGGCTTACCGGAAACGTCATCCGCGTGGACGGCGGGGAAGACATCGTGACGTAGCAATCGGAACTTGGAGAGAAGTTGAACCTTCTGCTGATCAGCGTCAACGTAGCCTTGCCCGCGCCGAGCGTCTGCGTGTGAGGCCGGTGTAGGGCCGCTGATCCCTCAGATTCCTGCTAAGGTTCCTCAGACAATTCAATCGGCGTCCTGATCCTCCGTCTTGATCGAGGTCTTTCCAGTGAGCCAGTCCTTCCAAGCTTGCGGCAGCGCCCCGAGGCTCAGGAGTTTGTTGATTTGCTCCCGCGTTGCGCGTTTGCGGCGATAGAACTCGACGAACTCAGCGATGGTGACTCTCACCGGCTCGCGCGAGGGAAGGGGATAGATGGGGTCGCCCGATTGCAGCGCCCCTTCCTGAAGCACGCGCAGATAGAAGCCTGTGCGGCCGCTTTCCAAAAATGTCTTGGGAAGGCTGGGCATCTCGAGTGCCAGCGCCAGCTTGAAGCAGGGAAGTCTCGGCTGAGTAACCACGAACCGAGCGTCCCCGATGGCGAACTCATCGCCGATGGCGACCTCATTCTCGCTCAACCCCTCCGCCGTAAGATTTTCCCCGAACGACCCGGGCCGCAAATCCTCGCGACGCAATGTTTGCTTCCAATATTCGACGTTCTCCCACGGATAGAGATAGACGGCCTTATCGGGGCCGCCATGAACGGTAAGGTCGCCCTGACCGTCGCCATCAAGGTTCAGGCTGCGCGCCACCACCGGCCCCGAGACAGGACCCTTGAAGAACCCGGTTTCAACTTCCTTCCCATGCACGCTCACCAAGCGCGGCAAGGCGACGTTGATGGACAAAACCTTCATAAGCTGAGGCGCAAACCGAATTCCTAGGAGATTTTCCCGTCTTTCAGCCGGTTGGGGCAAGACTCGAAGCGTCAACCCCACATGATAATCGAATTTTGACGAACCCGTCCGAATCCTATAGAATGGATATCTGACTCTTCCGAGTGCGTGCGGAGAAAGCAGCCCATCATGGCAATCAAACGGCTTTTGTTGGCAAAACCGCGAGGATTCTGCGCCGGAGTTGACCGTGCTATCGACGTGGTCAACATGGCGCTGCAGCTTTACGGCTCGCCGGTGTATGTTCGCAAGGAGATCGTTCACAACAAATACGTCATCCGCTCGCTGGCCGCGAAAGGCGCGATCTTTATCGACGATCTTGACGAGGTTCCGGATGGCGCCGTGGCGATTTTCAGCGCGCATGGAGTCTCGCCCACTGTCCGCTCCACCGCCGCCGCAAAGGGCTTGAAGGTCATTGACGCCACCTGCCCGCTGGTTACCAAGGTTCACATGGAGGCGGTCCGCTACGCCAATGAGAATCGCTCCATTATCCTCGTCGGTCACGCGGGCCACGACGAAGTGATCGGCACCATGGGAGAAGTTCCCGGGCAGATCCAACTGGTGGGCAGCATTGAAGAGGCCGAAAAGGTGCAGGTGCCGGACCCCGACCGCGTCGCTGTGACCACTCAAACCACCTTGGGCGTGGACGACGCCAACGTAATCATTGACGTTCTCCGCCGCCGCTTCCCCAAGCTGACCGCGCCCGCCAGCGACGATATCTGTTACGCGACTCAAAACCGCCAAACCGCTGTAAAGCTCCTCGCCGAGGATGCTGACCTGGTGCTGGTTCTGGGTTCGGACAACAGCTCGAATTCCCGCCGCCTGCGCGAAGTTGCCGAGGGCGCGGGCGCCAAAGCTTTCCTCATCGATGACGCTTCGGAGATCGATCCCGCCTGGCTCGATGGCGTGGAGTGCGTGGCCATCACGGCCGGCGCATCGGCGCCTGAATATCTCGTTCAACAGGTCGTCGCCTATTTCCGCGCCATGGGCATTGAGCACGTGGAAGAAGTCGCGGCGATGGATGAGAAAGTCACCTTCCTGCTTCCCCCGGAACTTTCCCGCGAAATGAGCACGCGCGGATTGACGCAGTTGACCTGAACGGGCAGGGTTCTGTTTCCCTTCCTTCCTGTGTGCGTTTCTCTGTGCTCTGTGGTTGGTCTTTTCTTACCCGCACTGGAGAATTTCAAATCTAAATGGAATAGAATGTCATCACGCGAGCGAGTGCCGGATCGACAAAACGCCCGCGCACATTCTGCTGCTAGATTCATTTGAGGAGGCTCATAGTGGCCAACATAAATCGCAGGGATTTTATAAAAACCGGCAGTATTGCCGGAACGTACCTGGTGGGTTCGACGAAGACGCACTTGATGGCCGTTGAGGAGGCCGAGCCCGCCAGGCCCGTCGCGCCGAGCGACCATATTCAAATCGCCCTGATTGGAGCGGGCGGGCAAGGGCAGGGGGATACTCATTGGGCGGCGATAATGCCCGGCGTGAAGGTGGTGGCCGTGGCGGACTGCTACGACGGCTGCCTGGAACATGCTAAGGAACTTTGGGGGCAGGACATTCAGGCCACGAAGGACTACAACGAGATCCTGGCGCGCAAGGACGTGGACGCCGTCATCATCGGCACGCCCGACCACTGGCATATGCAGGCATCGGTGGACGCCATGAACGCCGGCAAGGACGTTTACTGCGAAAAGCCCATGATTCATCTTTACTCCGACGGGCCGAAGATCATCGACACCTGGAAGAAGACCAACCGGATTATGCAAATCGGCAGCCAGCGCGTGAGCTCGATTATCTATCACAAGGCGAAGGACCTGCTGGCCGCGGGCGCCATCGGGGAGCTAAATATGGTCACGGTTTGGTACGATCGCAATTCCGCCCAGGGCGCGTGGGAATACACCGTGCCCTACAACGCCAACACCACCACCTGCGACTGGCCGCGCTTTCTGGGGACCGCGCCCAAGGTTCCCTGGGACGGCGAGCGCTTCTTCCAGTGGCGCAAGTATCAGGACTACGGCAGCGGCGTGGCGGGCGACCTGTTCGTGCACCTGTTCAGCGGAGTGCACCTGATTACCGATTCCACCGGACCCACGCGCGCGCTTTCCACCGGAGGCCTGCGCTTCTGGAAAGACGGCCGCGACGTTCCCGACGTGATGATGTCGCTCTACGATTACAACGGCTGGAACCTGAGCGTGCGAACCAACTTCGTGGATGGAGGCTCGGAGAGCGAAGGCTTCATCTTCACGGGCTCAGAAGGGCAGATGATTATCGCCGGCGACAGCGTGATCGTTAACCGCGTCCCGCGCGAGAAGGAGCCAGGAGTGCGCGTCGGCCCGTTCGCCATACCCATCCAAAAGCGCATGCTGGAGATTTACCATGAGAAATATCCCATAACTTACCCCACCGGCCCCATCCTGGAGGGTGAGGAGCGCTACGTTGCGCCCAAGGGCTATAGCGACCACTATCACCACGTCAAGAACTGGATTGACGCCATCCGCAGCCGCGAGCCTATCATCGAAGACCCTGTCTTCGGCTTCCGCGCCGCCGGGGCAGCACTGCTTTCGAACGAAAGCTACTTCTCCAAGAAGCCCGCACGCTGGGATCCGGATGCCATGACGTTGCTGTAAGTGGATTTGGGCTTTGAGGGCGAGGCCAGGCTGAAACGTGCGCAGTTTTTGGTAGTGGGTCAGTTTGAAATTTAGGCGTAGGGGCACCCCTTGCGGGTGCCCTTCCCGATATGGTGGACTAAAGGGCAGGGACAAGCCCTGCCCCTACGGAATTCAAACTGACCCACCACGAACTTATGGTGGAAGGTCTTAATACTTGCACGCGGGTGTATACTACTAGAATGCCGATTCGAGGGCGGAAGGCAGTTTTGATGGAGAGCTATAAAAGATGAGTTCACGAGGCGGTCGCGTTCTTCCCGCGCTTGTTATTGCTGTCACCCTGGGAATTGGAATCATGATCGGCACGGTTGTTTCCCACGGGGTTCGTGCGGCCAAAGGTTTCAGCATGGCGGCGGAGGCCAAGCCCCTTCCAGCGCCTTCTCCGATTGAACTCTCCAACTCCTTCTCGCAAATTGCCGACCGGCTTCAGGACGCGGTGGTGAATGTTAATACGGAGTCCACCATCCGGGTAACCCACCGGGGCCCGCACTCCCAGGAAGACACGCCATTCGACGACTTCTTCGACCAATTTTTCCATGGAGGCCCGGACGGGCAGTTTGGAGGCGAAGGCTTCCGGCAGCAGAGCCTGGGGTCAGGAATCATTCTGGATAAGAACGGCTTCATCCTGACCAACAACCACGTGATCACCCAGGGCGGCGACGAACGCGGAGACAGCAAGCTTGTAGACCGCATTACGGTCTATCTCCATGGCGATGACACAACCAAATACAAGGCCCGGGTGGTGGGCGCGGACAAGTGGACGGACCTCGCCGTGATCAAGATCGATGCCGAAAAGCCTCTGCACTATGCGGAATTGGGCGACTCGGACTCCATGCGTGTTGGCGATTGGGTTCTGGCCATCGGCAGCCCCTTCGGCCAGGAAGGCACGGTGACGGCGGGAATCATCAGCGCCAAGGGCCGCGATATTGAAGGCGGCACCGAGGGCGAATTCAAACGGTTCATTCAAACCGACGCGGCCATCAATCCGGGCAATAGCGGCGGTCCGCTGGTGAATATGGGCGCTCAGGTGATCGGAATCAACACCGCCATCGCCACGCGCCGCGGTGGTTACGACGGCGTGGGGTTTGCGATTCCCTCCAATACCGCCCGCAAGGTTTACAACGCGCTCGTGACCAGCGGCACTGTGAGGCGCGGCGCGATTGGTGTGAGATTTACGGCGCAGTCCACTCCGGCTTTGCTGCGCAGCTTTGGTACTGACCACGGAATCGTCATTGACACGGTTCAGCCGGACAGCCCGGCGTCAAAGGCAGGCTTGAAGGTGGGGGACGTCATTCAAAGCGTGAATGGCCAGCCTGTGCATAGCGGCGACGAACTGGTGGGCATCGTCTCGGAGACCGACGTGGGCAAGAAAATCCACGTGGAATACCTTCGTGACGGGAAGAACGCCACGGCCGATGTGGAAGTGGCCGATCGTAACCAGATTCTCGGCGACACCGAAGGGCAGAAGGATCCTGAAGGGCATGCTGAGGCGGAGCCGGAGGGTGGAGGGGTTCTGGGGTTGTCGGTCAAGAACTTGACGCCCGATCAGGCCCAGGAAGTCGCCACGCAACTGCACTTGGAGGCCAAACAGGGCGTCCTGGTGACCAATATGCAAGTCAGCGGTTTTGCCGAGGATTTGGGGGTGGAGCGCGGGGATGTGATTCTGAGCGTGAATCGTCATCCCGTGGACTCGGTTGAGGAGTTCAACAAGCTCCAGGGGCAAATTAAGTCCGGTTCGGACGTAGTCCTGCTGATTGCTCGCCGCGATGGACGCAGCTTTTCAACGCTGTTCCTGGCGGATCGTCTGCCATAAATTGGGGAAGGGAACGTTTTGGAACCGTCTGGTCACAAAACTCGTGGAGTTCTTTGCGCCGCGCTCGTGCTGGCGTGGCTTGCGGGCGGCAGCCTGTGGGGCAAGCAAAGCTCGGCAGCCGGCAACGCGCAGACGCCCGCCGCCCATCCGCCCGCGACGCATCGGGAGGCTGCTCCAACCCATACTGCCACAACGCACCCGCCGGCCGCCAAAACGGCAAACCCTGAACGAGCCTCGCATTCCGAGAATGCGCCTAAAACCACTGCCCGTTTAACCACCCCTCGAACCCCTGAGCATCGAACTACTGAGCCTCATCCCTCCGTGCATCGAACGGAAGAGCACCGAACAACTCCGGCGGCGCATACCGCTTCGGCCGCAGGGAAAGAGCCGGTCCGCACCGCTTACCACTCCACTTCGCACACGTACCAGCACACAACCTCTACTGCTCGCTACCGGCGGCCCGTCACGCTGAACGGGCAGCAACGCCTGGCGCGGCTTCACCTGGAGCCCGACCGCGTGGAGCAGATCCAGCAGGCGCTGATCCGCGAGGGTTATTTACAGGGAGATCCCAACGGCCAGTGGGATGCGCGCACGCACGACGCGATGATGCGTTACCAGACCGACCACGGGTTCCCGGCCACGGGGTTGCCGGAGGCCAAGTCCCTGATGAAACTCGGGCTAGGCTCACATCCATTGCCTCCAGAGCTCGATCACGGCGTGGTGGGCGCGGCTGCTCCGGCCTCTCCTGCCGCCGCCACTCCGACGGCCGCCGCTCCGCCCGCGGCCGCCCCTGGCGACCCCGCCGCTTCGCCCTCCTCGCAGGCTGCCGCCCCCCCGAATCCTCGCTAAGCACTCCTCAACCTGCGGCCTCGGTATCAGGCTTAGGTATCAATCTGGGCGCGCTGGAGTTTGTCGCTGTAATCCACGTAGATCGACTTCCACTCCGAGTAGAAGTCCAGAGCTGCGGTGGCGGCTTCGCGGTGGCCGTTGCCGGTCTGCTTGGTTCCGCCGAAGGGCAGGTGAGTTTCCGCGCCGATCGTGGGCGCATTGACGTAGAAGATGCCCGTTTCCATCTCGCGCATTGCCGTGAATGCGTTGTTGACATTGCGGGTATAGAGCGAGGATGAAAGGCCGTAGGCGATGCCGTTGCCGATTTCCATAGCATGGTCGAGGTCGTTGCAGGGGATGACGGAAACAACGGGGCCGAAGATCTCCTCCTGGGCGATGCGCATGGCGGCGTCGCAATCTCCGAAGATGGTGGGGGCATAGAACCAGCCTTTGTCATATTCGCCGCCGGCAAGGCGTTGGCCGCCGCACAGTAATTGGGCGCCCTCGTTCTTGCCGATCTCGACGTAAGACTCCACGGTGCGGCGCTGCGCTTCGTTGATGAGCGGCCCCACTTGCACCGCCGGGTCAAGCCCGTTGCCGACTTTCAAGGCGCGGGCGCGCTCCACGAAGCGCTCGAGGAAGTCCTTGTACACGCCCTTCTGCACCACCACGCGGCTCGCCGCGGTGCAGCGCTGGCCGGTGGTGCCGAATCCGCCCCACAAGGCACCCTCGATGGCAAGCTCCAGGTTGGCGTCATCCAGGACCATGATGACATTTTTGCCGCCCATCTCCAGGCAGCAGTGCTTGAAGGCCGGCGCGCAGGCCTGCGAAACCGCGCGGCCGATTTCCGTTGAGCCGGTGAAGGAGACGGCGCGCACGTCGCTGTGTTGCAGCAGGGGGGAGCCCACCTCGCTGCCCGTGCCCGTCATCAGGTTCACCACGCCGCGAGGCAGGCCGGCTTCCTCCAGAGCTTGCACCAGATTGTGCGCGGAAAGCGGCGTGTCCGTGGCGGGCTTCAGCACTGCGGTGTTGCCGCAGATCAGCGCCGGCATGATCTTCCACGAGGGAATGGCCATGGGGAAATTCCACGGCGTGATGAGGCCGCAAACGCCCAGCGGGCCGCGCACCGTCATGCAGAACTTGTTGGGAAGCTCGGAGGTGGTGGTCTGCCCGAAGAGCCGCCGGCCTTCGCCCGCCATGTAGAAGGTCATGTCGATGGCCTCCTGCACGTCACCGCGCGTTTCCTCCAGCACCTTGCCCATCTCGCGCGTCATGGCCTCGGCGAGGTCTTCCTTGCGTTCCTGCAGCAGCGCGGCGGCGCGATAGAAAACCTCGCCGCGCTTCGGCGGCGGCGTGTTCTTCCAAGCTTTGTACGCGCGTTGGGCAGCAGCCACAGCCGCATTCACGTCCTGCGGACCGGATCTCTGGAATAAGCCGATGAGCTCGTCGCGATTGGCGGGATTCAGGTTCTCAAAGGTCTCGCCGCAGGCCGATACCACCCACTCGCCGTCGATGTAATTCTTGTAGGTTTTGGGTAAGGTCATACGCGGCATGCTCCCGAGTCTGCGCGCCGTTCAGAGATCAACCCGCCGCGGGGAATGGACCTGGTCGCCACCGCAGCCCGCCCGATCAGCCTGTTGATGAACCACAACTCCGAGTCAGGCAAAACCATGGCACCCGATTGTACCGTCTCCAGCGTCCACAAGGCAAAAAAGCGGCGGAATTCGGGGCGCGGACTCATGTTTCCAACCCCGCGCATCGCCTTACGGTGTGGCGTTGCTTCCCGGCGAAGAAATCAGGTTGGGTTGGCCCGCGAGCGCCTTTGTCAGCGTCGCCGCCAGGCCGTCAAGCGCGTTTCCGCCTCCCGCCACCAGAATCTGCGGGACAAACTGGATGCCTTTTTCCGCCAGCACCGTAGCGATGTTCACAAGCGTCGTGCTGGTTGCGCCGATGGCCTCATTCTGCGCGCGGAATCCCTCAGCCTTCGACAATCCCTGAGCGCGAATCACGTCGGCCTGTGCCGTACCTTGCGCGCGGATGACGTCGGCCTGCGCCGTGCCCGTCTGCTTGATGAATTCTGATTCTCCTCGCGCTTCCTGCATGCGCGAGTCGGCGTTGTTCCTGCGAATGTCGATGCCGATCGCCGATTTGGCCAGGTCCCGCTGCATATCCGCCTTGCCGGTAGTGGCTTCGGTGGCCACGCGCTGTTCCTGCGCTTTCTGCTGCATCTTGAACGTCTCGATTTCCTGATTGGCAATCTCGCGCCGCGTCAGGACCTCCACCAATTCGGCGGGGAGGATGACGTCCTGGATGTAGACGCCCTTGGTTTCGACCTCGTAATCGTCGAGTTGATCGCTGATGTGCTGGGTCGCCTCCGCCTGCACGGTCTGGCGGCTCTGGATGAACGTGACCGCTTCCATCATGCCCAGCCGATTGCGGAAGTGGTTGCCCAGTGCGGCCTGAAGGACTTCGTTGACGAGATTGAACATGCTGCCGACCATTGAGATCACCCGCGGGGCTTTGGTATCGGCGACGTGGATGAGCACCTGGAGGTCGAGCGTGAAGATGAAGCCCTCGCGGCTTTTGGCGATGATGGGCTCAAGGCGCGCGTCGAGCCCGTGCGCGCCGGTAACGCCCTTGGCCCAGTCCAGTTTCAGGATGGCCGTGGGAACAATCTCCGCCTGGTAGATGCGCGGATTGATGGGGTACTTGCCCGTGCGAAGGGGCTCTTCCCAGATGCCGCGATGGCCGGGCTTCACCAGGCTGCCGAACTTGAACTCAGATCCGGAAGTGTCCTCCGTGGGCAGGCCGACGTAGGACTTGATCACGGCCACCTGACCCTGCTCCACCACCAGCATGGGAACCTGCTCGACGCGGACCAGAAACGGATTCAGGTTGTAGGCGCCGTAGAGCAGAGGGTCGTGCTGAAGCCCGATCTTCCCGCCTTTGTCAAGGAAGGCTTGAAAGTCCTGGTAGGATTTGTGCTGGTCATTCTTGCTGCCCAGGATAGTCTCGATCAATTGGGAGTTTGCCTGCGTCGGGGAGATTGCTTGCACGGCCGGCGTCTGGGCTTCGAGGTCTTCGATGTCCTTGAACCCGCCCAGGCGGCTGGAGATATCGCCGGCGGGAAGGGGATCGCCGTCGAGAGTGGTGACCACGCCTACCATGTCAACAACGTGCCCGCCCTCCGTGGCTCGCGGTTCGATGCGCGTGACGTCCAGCGCCGAGTCGCCCAGGCCGAAGACGACGTAGCTCAATCGGTCGCCTTTCATCCGCCCGCGAAGTTCCTGAGAAACCGGAACTCCATAAACCTGCGGCTTGGTAATGACGAGGAACGCCACGGGATGGATGGGTGCGAGCGTGCCCGGCGATAAAACCGGGCGCTGTACGCCCTTCTGTCCTCTGATGTGCCTCGGACCACCACCATCCACAAAGGTGCGAAGATTAGTGAAATTGCCAAATACTTCCGTGAAGACGGCCGACTTGGCGCCGATGGGCAGCGGCTGCCCGATTTGCGCCACCACGATGCCGATTTGCCCCGCCGGAACCTGTACCCAGGGATGCTTGGTGACCGCATAAACCAGGATGAACTTGAAGCGCAGGCCCGGCATCAGCAAATCCGCCTGATAGCCGGCCTCGCCGCGGAAGGCGATGGGGTTATCTTCGGGAAGTGCTTCGCCGAAGCGCTTGCGCACCAGTCCCACTTCCGTCGGCCCGATGCTGTAGATGGACTTCAGCACCAGGATGACGAAGATGAAGATCAGTAGTGCAATCAAGGTGGAAACGAGGTCATGGTGGTGGACGTTTTCCCACATAGTTCCTCCTGGGGGCCAGGTTGCGGGGCCGCTGGCTCAAGTTGTCATGTCGCGATACGTTCACCCGGATGATGCGGATTCTACCGCGATTGGCGGTTTCGTGCGAGGGCCAGTGAGGTGGGCAGAGAAGTAGTGCCACCACCTGCCAGGATTCTGGTAATCTAGCGGCGCAAAGCGAACGAACTCAATATCCGAGGGACATGTTTATGAGGAGACGCGAGTTCTTATCCACCACGCTGGCTGTGGCGGCGGCCGGAGCCCTTTCACGCCCCACGCGCGCTGCGGAGGGATTGGTGGAGGTGCTGCTCGACGAGCCGATTGGTGAGATTGCGCCGGAGCTGCACGGGCAGTTCACCGAACACATCGGCGAAGTGGTTTACGGCGGCATCTGGGTGGGTGAGGATTCGAAGATCCCCAACATCGGCGGCATCCGCAAAGCGCTGGTGGAGCGCCTTCGGCAACTACGCGTGCCGGTGATTCGCTGGCCGGGCGGATGCTTTGCCGACACCTACAATTGGCGCGACGGCATTGGCCCGCGCGCGCAGCGCCCCGTGCGCACCAATTTCTGGGACAACGCCGCGCAGCTTCGCAAAGC
>JASHSC010000612.1 GCA_030036915.1 Terriglobia bacterium | reverse complement strand
AACTCATCGGTGACGGCGCGCGATTCCGCAAGCCGGTCCAAAAGGCGGGCACGAGAATCTGCTTCAAGTCGGCTATCGGGCATAGAAATTCACTTATTCCGGAAATGGCTCAATCACCACTTCGTCGACGTAGCACCATCCCCAATCCTCGCCAGGCTCGAGCGACCGCATAATCGGATGCTTGGTTTTGTGAAAGTGCTTTGTGGCGTGTTTGTTCTTTGAAGAATCGCAGCACCCCACGTGACCGCAGATTTCGCAAAGGCGCAAATGGACCCACGAGTCGCCCATTCTCAGGCATTCCTCGCATCCACTGGTTTTGGGCGCGGGGTTGCGCACCTGATCGAGATGTGGGCATCCATTTTCCATGGTGCTGCTCCTTGCCGCTCAAGATGCCTGGGCTTTGGGCTGACTAATCGGCAAATAGACCTGAAACCGCGTGTCACCGGGTTGCGAGGAAACCTTGATCTCGCCATGGTGGTTGCGAATAATGCGGCAAGCCGTGTCCAACCCTAGCCCCGTCCCCTCGCCCACGCCTTTGGTGGTAAAGAAAGGTTCAAAGATCCTTGGCAGTACATCGGCTGGAATTCCCGGCCCGTTGTCACCAATCTCCACCAGGATCCGGTCAAGCTCATGGGCGGTTCGCACGCGCAGCTCACCCTTTCCTTGCATGGCCTCGATGGCGTTGGAAATCAAATTTGTCCAGATCTGATTCAGCTCGCTTCCAAAGGCGCAAATGTGCGGCAGTTTGCTGTCGTATTCGCGGACCACGGTGACCCCGTTCTTCAGCCGGTGGTTGAGGATGGTCAGCGTATTTTCCAGCCCCTGGTGAAGATCAACCTGCTGCATGGCGGCCTGATCCATGTAGGAATATTCCTTGATCGCCTGGACCAGTTGGGAGATGCGCTTCGTGCTGATTTCAATCTCCGCGATCAGCCGCCCGATATTGAGGAGTGACGCGATGCGAATCACCACATCGCCCAGAATTTCCTGCCCGACTTTAGCGGTTAAATCTTCCAACTGGGCGAGGTCGACACCCGCATCAGCAAGCGTGGGAGCAAACTTCCAGGCTTCCGCCACCTGGCGGGCTTCGAGCCAAGCGGTGATGCGCTCCTCGCGGTCGCTTTGAGCGAGCGGGTCGGCGGGAATAGGGGGAACATATTTGGCGGCCTCGCGCTCAAATCGAATGATGGTTTCGGTCTGATCCTTGGAAAGGGTATGAAGGGCCAGGCGAATACTGGCATTGCGAACGGTTTCCAGGGCTTCGCGAAGGCTGACGCTGGCGCGTTGGGCAGCCGCAGCAGGATTGTTCAACTCATGCGCCAAACCTGCGGAAAGTTTACCCAGCGCCATCAGCTTGTCGCGCTGGGTTTCGATTCGGGTGGTCTCACGGATGCGGTCGGACATGATTGCCACCAGCCGCTGGCCCAGCAGGGGCATGCGCTGCAACATCTCGGGAAAAAATGTCCGGTGCAGACGCGCGATGCGGGATCGGCGGATGGCGCGGGCCGTTCCCTTGAAATGGGTCAGGCGTGAGAACGGCAGAAGCCCCGTAACCTGGCCCGCAAAACCGACAAAGGTTGTCGAGTCCGCCTCCGTTCCTCGCTGAAGTCGAAGCTCGCCTTCGAGAATGACATGGAGATGATCTATCGGGTCGCCAGGCCGCCCAAAGATCTCGCCTTCCTCCAGTTGAACAACCTCAAATTTCTCCGCCAGCCACGCAAGGTTTTCCCGGGGAAGGTCGGCGAAGACTTCAATCCCGGTCAATTCATCGACCAAACCCGGTCCGGACTGGATGGTAGGTTTCTCCGCCAAATCACACCTCGCTGAGGTATTGATGCACGAACTGCACGGCAATTGAACCTTCGCCCACGCCGGATGCAACTCTCTTCACCGAGCCGTGCCGAACATCGCCCGCCGCAAAAATTCCCGGCACGCTGGTTTCCGTCCAGAAGGGATCGCGTGCGAGCGGCCATCCTTCAGGGCGTTTGCCGTCGTGGAGCAAGTGGGTTCCGGTGTAAATGAATCCATGTTCGTCGCGCAGCACCACGCCCTCCAGCCACTCCGTTTTGGGTTCCGCTCCGATGAAGACCGCGAGGAGGTTGGCGGGTACTTTTTCCACCTGCCCGGTGTCGGCGCACCGAATGGAGAGAGATTCAAGATGCTGATCTCCAAAAGCCTCGGTTACCTCAGAGTGCGTTTGGACGTGAATGTTCGGGGTCAGCTTAATCTGGTCGATCAGGTATTGCGACATGGTGGCGGAAAGAGACGGGCCGCGAACGAGCATCACTACGCGTCGCGCGTATCGGGAAAAATACATGGCGGCCTGGCCGGCGGAATTCGCCCCGCCTACGATGTAAACGTCTTCACCCTGGGTCGAGGTTCCCTCCGTCATCGCCGATCCATAATAAACGCCGGACCCTTGGAGGCGCTCCGCCCCCGGGACATTCAGCTTGCGGTAAGAGACACCGGTGGCGATCAGCAATGCCTTGCAGCCGATTTCGCTGCCGCTGGAAAGACTCACGAACTTCGAGTTCGCCTCCCTGCGGACACCGGTGACCTGCTGGGGAGTCAGAATCTCAACTCCGAAACGCCGGGCCTGCGCGACGGCGCGTCGCGCCAAATCGCCTCCGCTCAGCCCCGAGGGAAAGCCGAGATAATTTTCGATGCGCGAGCTCATTCCCGCCTGGCCGCCGGGCGCGTCCATTTCCACCAGCACCGTCTTAAGACCCTCAGAAGCACCATAAACTGCCGCAGCCAGTCCCGCTGGACCACCACCTACAATCACGAAATCGTAGAATGCCGTATCCGGCCGGACGCGCAAACCCAGTTTTTCTGCCAATTCCGCGGGGCTGGGGTTCGCAAGGGACGTGCCGTCGGGGAGCAGCACCATAGGTAGACAATCGGGGGCGGCTCCCGACGCAACCATGAGGCGGCGGACCTCCGCCACTTTGTCTGCCGTCTCGACGTCAAACCACTGGTAGGGCGTTTGGTTCCGGGCCAGGAAGTCACGAATTGCGTAACAACCCGGCGACCAGCGCGTGCCCAATACCCGAACACCTTCAAAGGGAGGCCGGTACGAAGCCATCCAGTCGCCCAACAGGTCATCCACAACGGGGTAAAGATGCTCCTCCGGCGGATCCCAAGGCTTCAGCAAGTAATGATGGATTTTGGCGTCGTTGATCGCGCGGATCGCCGCATCCGTGTCGGCGTAGGCTGTCAACAAGGTGCGCTTGGCATCGGGGAAAAGTTGCATCGCCTCACCAAGGAACTCAACTCCGGTCATCTGCGGCATCCGCTGGTCGGCGAGAAGCAGCGCGACGGAATGGTTCCGCACCTTGAGCCCCCGCAGCGCCGCAAGCGCCGTAGCCCCCGAGTCCGCACGGATTACGCGATATCGCTCGGAGTAGCGCTGTCGCAGATCACGCTCCACCGCGCGCAACACTTCCGCGTCATCGTCTACCGCCAACAAGACCGGCTTCGTCATCTGCCGTCCTCGGCAAGTTGGATTGCTGTTCCGCTCAAGCCCTACACTGTGTTCCGCGGCAAACCCTACTCCACGCCATTGGATGAACTGAGGGGAATTTTCGTTTCATTCCCTACGGCGAGTTCAGACATTGCCATCCGTTGGAGCACAACCAGCGTCTCGTCGTCATGCTGAGGTTGCCCCCCGCGGAACAATTTGAGTCGGCTTGCAATGGCGCGGCCGATTTCCTCTGGTCCTCGATTCGGGTTCATCTCCAAAGCGCGTACGATATTCAACAGACCTTCTTGCCCCAGCATTGTCCCCGTTTTATCGCGGGTCTCAGTGATACCATCGGTATAGAGGATAAGCATATCTTTCGGATTCAATTCCACGCCTGTCTGAACATAACTTGTCCCGCTGATCAACCCCAGCGGTAAATCGGCGATGGTTTTGGCGTAGGGCGTGCGATCCTCAAGCCATTCCCAAACCCCCGTCGCCGCGTGGTGCCAAAGCAATGGCAAGTGGCCGGCGTTCGTGAAGAGAAGCTCACCGGTCCCGAGGTAAAACCCCAATACGACGGCGGTGGCCAGTTGAACTCCATCCGCGCCCTGCCGGAAGGCCTCATTGAGTTCCCGCATCAATGATGACTGGTCCCAATTGTCCGTGTGGCGCTGGAACAGCTTCCGCAGGCGCTCCGCCGTTGAACTGGCATAGGCGCCGTGCCCGGCCACATCGGCCAGGGCCACGCGCGATACCTGTCCCTTGCTGCACACCGAAACGTAGTGGACATCGCCGCCATGAGGGGCGTCTCCGAACGGAATACAGCAGATCCATCCTTGCAAGCCGGGAAGCTCGATAGGATGTTCGACGGCGCCGTTGCCTCCCCATAACTCAAAGCAGGCGAATCTTCCACTGCCTTCCAAGTTCTCCTCCCGGCCGCGCAACCCGTCCCTTGAAGCCTGGGCGAGGGCGAACGAATATCGCGCACCCATAATCCGCCTTGAAATTATGCGCGACTTTCCACATTACCAAATCCACTTTTGATGATCAAACTCCGTAACTGCGCCTGTGTCGGTGGCGTCTATAATCAGCAGTCATAGATTTCAGGGGGAGGCATGTTGGGCCGGGGTCCACTGCCGCGCCGCATCGCGCTCATCATCGCCTGCCTGTGCCTTCCACCGCTGGTGCCAGTGGCTACATCTCAGCAAGCTTTCTCGGCATCCCTGCCCCAGCAGGTGGACCAGACCCCTATCGAGACCGCGATGGAGGACGCCGCTGGGGTCATCTGGGCGATGCCGTTGGGTGGCGGCTCAATGTACCGCTGGCAAGGGGATCGCTGGGGCGCCGTGCAGCCACCGGGCGATGAGTGGCGGCCATATCACCTCTGGCGCGGCTCTGAGGGCGGCGTAGTAGCCGGCTGGATTTCACTTCCATCGCCGCCTTCCCTGCCAGTTCCTGAGAGCAACGCCGCGCCCGACAAACGAGGTGCGAGGGAAAGGGTTCTCCTTACTTGGCGGCGCGGCGATCAAGTTCGCACCATCGGAACCCTCGATGGCTCCCTATACAATCTGCTGCCCGTCGCCTCTGGAAAAGCACTGGTTACCGTCGATGGCCCGACCATTGACCGAGTCGATTTGGAAGGACTGCAGCCGGTCTATACACTAAAGGCCGAGCAGTTTTTTCTTAATAACGGCACTCCGGTGCCGGCTCCGCGTCCGTTTTACAGCTTCCTACAGCTTGATGCCACTGAAGACCCGCAAGGAAACACGTGGATTTGGTGCGATGCGCCAGCCCGCCCGCAGGGTTCATCCGTGCTTCAAGGGGTGCTCATTTACGATGGAAAGGACTTCGCCTATCACCGGACTATCAACGGTCTGCCGAGTCAGGGGCGGCTGTCCTACCTCGGCCCGTGGGATGCGCGGCACCTGGTCGCCGCCGTCCTAAACGACGGCCTCTACCTGATCGACACCGTCACCCTGACCGCCCAGCGCCTGACTGATCCCGAACCGAATGCTTTTCGCGAGGTGCAGGCCATCTTCCGCGAAGGGTCAAGCCTGTACGCCCTGGCGTCACCCGGCCGGGGCGCCTACGCAGACAATCCATTCCACGAATTCGTGAACAACTTGTGGCGTCTCCGCGACGGCCATTGGAGCCGGTTGATCGCCAGCGTTGGTAATGCGCGGGGTTTCAGCGTGGACGGTTGGCCGCCTCGGGCGTGGACCCGCGAGGGCCTTTGGCTTGGTGGGAACGGAGCGGGCGGCTTGTGGTTGGTTCCGGCGGAGGGCAGCCCGGCGAGGGTTATCGACTGGAGGCAGGGCTTCTCGTTGCCCAGTGTGAGATACCTGTTCGCGCTTCCCGGCAATCAACTTCTGGCCATCAATGCTGGCTACTCTTCTGTGGTGCTCCAACCCGCTTCGCTCCTCGCGGCGCCGGCTCCGCCCCAAGGCCTCCGCGTGCTTCGCACCCATTTCGTGCTTCAACCCGGTGAGAGCGGTCATATTTGGGGCTTTGTGGACCAACTGGGCGGCGAACTGGGCGAATGGGACGGCCAGCGCTGGCTTGCGCATTCTTTGCCGCCGAATCTCAATCTCGCCTGGGTTGGTTCTTTAGACGCCGACACGGAAGGCCGCATCTGGCTTTTTCCCGCCCGCGGCGAGGGTCCAGCGGCGTTTTTCGACTCCCGCCAGGGAAAGTGGCAGGAGTTCCCCAGCTACCAGTACGCGCTCCAGGCACAGGGCGGGAAGCCTCTTCAGTTCCGGAATCCGACGCAAGATCCCGCTCTCCCCGCCTTTGGGCCAAAGGGCCAGATTGCTTTCATGGGACGCAACGGAGCGGTTTATTACTTTAGCGGCGACTTATGGCGGAGGTTCTCGCGCAACGAGATTCTGAGTGAATTGTCCCCGGATGATGGCCCACCGTTTTTTGATCCGCAAGGCCATTTGAAGGTGGATATCTCGCAACGAACCTTTGAGTACTCACCCGGCGCAGAACCGGGCGATCCGCTCTCGCAGGGTCACTGGCGTGAGGTTGCCTCCGATCCCGGGCCCCTCGCGCACGAGCCGTGGGAGCAGCCCAGGCCCCCCGGCATCATACCTGCGGGCTGCCCGGTCAGAGAGAATTCTTCGCTCTCTCTCGACCGTCTGGAGCGCTACTGGTGGACGTGGGAAGGCAATCTCTACGAGGATGCGCAAGGGGCGTGCAAGCTGGTGCTGGCTGCGAACCAGGCGCAGCCTTTTATCGACGGACGGAAGCTGCGCCGCGTTTTGGTGGATGCTCGCGGCGACGTTTTCTTTGAAACCAATGTCACGCCGAATGGAAAGGACGAATATATACTCCTGCCCGCGCCGTAGAAGGAGGAAAAGCCGCAGGGCCGGAAGGCGTGCCCGGCGCTTCAAGGTTTAAGGAGAACGGTATGCTGAATAAACGTGTGGGGCTTGGCGCGGCACTGCTGGAGTTCACGTTTCTCACGGGGGCTATGGCCCAACTGGCCCCGCTCCACCTGACGCCAGAACAATCCGCCCAGCTCAACCGCCTCGCCGCCGAAGCTCAGGAAGCGGTGATGCAGGTTCCTGATTGGGGCATCGAGCGCAATAATCTGATGCAGCTCGTCCTCATATACTCGAAGCTAAGCGAGCAGGAGCGCGCCCATGTCGTTATCCAGGTTATCAGGAAGAAATACGAAGCGGCGTCCGAAGCCAATGCTTCCGGCCAAAACCCGCGCGGCATGGCGCGGTTCTCACCGAATCCCGTCATGGAACTTTCGATGATCGCTTCCGAGGCGGCACAATTCGGCGATACGAAGGACGCGCTCGACATCATGCAAGACATTGGCTATCAAGATGGTCCCGGCATGACTCTGAGCATCATCTCCACCAAACAAGCGCAAGCGGGCGATACGCAAGGGGCGCTGCAAACGGCGGCCAGAATTCGCTCGGAAGGTATGTGGGAGCAAGCCATTGGGGAGATCATTGCCTCCGACCTTCGGAATCACGATGTCTCTGGCGCGCTCGCCGCGGCCGGACAAATGGCGCCTTCACCCCAAAGAGTGCGACAACTCGCCGCCATTGCCCACGCGCAACTCTTGGCCGGCGACCGCGAAGCCGCAACCCACCTGGTGGCCGAAGCGCAGAAAACGGCGCTGCAGCTTCCCGACCAGCCCCCGCCCGGCCCGCACAATTTTACCTTCAGCTATCAATGCTCGTCAGGACCGAACCATTCGCCGCGCGATGACGCGCTGCAATTCGTGGCGCAAGCGCAGTGGGATCTGGGGGATCACGCAGCCGCGACGGCCACGCGGGATCAAATTCAGACGCCCTCTCTGAAGGACCAGACAATATTCAATTTCGTGATGGTTGACACTGAGGCGAATCGCTTCGCCGAGGCTGTTCCACTCGTCGCACAACTCCCCGAGGGCCAATGCCGCAATCGAGCCAATGCCGCTCTCGCATCCGCCGAGATCGCCGCCGGGAACGTGACGGAAGGGATTGCGCGTGCCTCCGAAACCCAGCCTGGTTTTCCCCTGGACTGGACCAGTCTGGCGGTGAAGGTGAAGGATCCTGCCGTGGCCGCGCAGCTTTTCGCCCGCGCCCGCGCCGCCGCAGCCAATGCCCCGACGGAGATCGAGCGCGCCGAAGAACTCTTTGGCGTCGCGGCGATGGAATCCTCAAAGCCGGAACTCCACGAAGCCTACTGCCAGGACAGCGCCGAAGCTATACGTCTGACCCGCGAGGCGCACACCAAAGGCGAGCACCTTCCGCCTGATGTACTCGGCTTTACCTCTTCGGATCCGAGTGACGCGGAGGTCGTGCATCTGGCAAACTGTGGACACTTGGCAGAGGCCAAGGCCATGGCTCTGCAAGAGGAGGGGGATTCTCGCAATGAGGAGATCGGGGGCATTGCCTTCAAGGAGGCTGAAAATGGCGACCTTCAAGGCGCGGAAGAATGGGCCAACTCGTTCACTTCGCCTGCCGACCGCGTCAGCGCTTTGTTGGGAATCATCAACGGGGGTCTATCTCAGTTGCGGATGCAAGCGCAAGCTAAGCCTAAGTGAGGGCGATGAGCACGCCCAGTACAAAGGGGACTAGGGCGATCCAACCACATGGAGAAAAAAACTCTTCCCTAGTATCCAGTATGTGGGCTTGCAGGGAGCACATGAGCCCCGGTCGTGAAATGCTGTAAGGTTTGCCGACGCTTTTCGTGCTCGACCGGGCGCTCGAAGCGGATCATGCGCGATCCGGACCTTGGTTGACCCCAGTCCACGGTCGCGATTCTCCATCGACCATCATGGACTTAGCGGTGGGGACATCCAGGCCAACAACAGGGCCGTCGCTTTCCATCCCTTAAATTTGAACGGCCCCACTCAATCCGGCGGCTTCTAGTGCCTGCTTTCTTAGCGGATTCAATCCAACAGATCCACTCGTTGCGTGCGAGCGGTGTAATATCCTTCCATGCTGCCAATGCCTGCGGGTCGGATGCGAGTGCTCTCCTCAGGTCTGCGGGGATTTCGTGAACCACACCGCGGTGCAAAGGGAATTCGCTTGCCCGGTCATTGTGTCAGGCTATTCGTCGTACAGGTCGGCCAGAAAGAGATACACCAATCGCTTGCGCAGCAGCTCTCGCCGCGCCTTTCGGAAGGCTGGCATATTCTGCTGCGCAAGCAGGACGGTGATCTGGGGAATTTCCGCCAGCAGGTACTTCTGCTTGAGGGAAAAGAACTCACCCGTCTTCAAGGAACTCCCAAACAGGCTCCGATAGCGGGTGTATACGTTGCGAAATCCCTCGGGATCTTTCAAGAGCACGCACATTTCCGCTAGGTTATGGGCCAGATAGCGGGCGGAGTGGTCATGGGGAAGGCCGGCCAGGGCGTCGCTACAGATCGACCGGATCTCCTGCCACTGCGATTTTCCGTAGCGAACGCAGCACAGCACGAGATTGGTGACCATGCACATCTCGACGCCCGGTCGAGTGCGCCACTTTTGGAAGAGCCGACGCACCACCCGCCGGAAGCGCAAAGCCGTGAGAGCAACCACCGCGCAGCCCCAGCCCAACGGATCGCTTTCCAAAGCCGCGCGATGCCGCCACCAGTACCAGACCACACGGCGGTTGTAACGAAGCTCCACGAGCCTTTGCAGTAGCTCGGCCCGAATACGTGCGCTGCTATCGGCCAGGCGGTCGGCGGCACGCAGAAGGAAAAGCAATTCTTTCCCCGCGGGCGAGGGAAACAACTCCTGCCAGATCCGCCGGGCCCTCTTCGGCCGCTTGGTCATTTCATTCCCCGCGGCACAATTGGCCATGATGGAGATTGCCTGGGGAGTCGGCCGGTGGCCCTCGGTGAACCGGCGGCGGGCTCGGCGGTAGAGTTCATCGGCCAATCGGGCTTTGCAGAAGGCTTGCCAGACTTGGGCGGCAGGCACGCGTGAGGTTTCCACATCCGCAAACCAGATGCTTAGTGCGATCTCAAGCGCGTCCTCTTGTTTATCCGTATCGGCCAACGCGCCCGCCACGCGCACCCGCACCAGGGGATTGGTGAGGTCCATGGCCTGAAGCCTGGCCAGCAAAACTGCCGCGTCCTCCGTCCTCTTCGCCTCGCGCAGCAAGTCGTAGCGCTGAAGGTGCAAGGGAAGATTCTCGGGGAAGTTCCGCAACAGGTCCTGCCATTCCTGGTCGAGTTTGGCAACCCCAGTCTGGGCTTTTCCCAAAACCTCCAGACGTTTGCGCCGGAAGTCGAGGTCCGCGGATAACGCCGCGGGCACCTCGCCGAGCAGACGAGGGACATCGCTCCAGGCTTGGTCCTCCACTATCCACGCCAGCAACTGAGTCCATCCCCAGCGGTACCACGGGGCGGCGAGCAACGTCTGCGCCATTTTTTCCCGTGCCTTACTCTTCTCGCCCCGCTGGCGAAGCAGCCAGGCAAGCCTGCCGTGGGCCGGGCATGGGTCACTCAGGCGGGGGGCGATGCGGCGAATGACCTCTTCGGCTTCGTCGTAGCGGTGCTGCGCAGCAAGAATCATGGCGAGCCGGTCGGCGGGATCCAGAAAGCTGCCATTGCACTGAATACTGCGCCGCAGGCACGAATCAACTTCGCCCGGGGCCGCCATGGCTGGGAACTTCGCCAGGGCTGCCCCGAGGATGTTCCAAAGCCGGGCATTGCGAGGATGCGCCCGTATGGCGTCGCGTGCCAGACGGACTGTCTCTTCCACCGCGCCGCAATTGTCGAGGTGAATGATGGCCGTTTCCAGCCACACCGCGTCGCCGGGAAGGGCTTTCAGGCTCTCCTGAATCAGTGCGCGGGCAGGCGCGAAACTCCTCTGCTGAATCAGCGTCTGAATGCGTGCTGTCCAGATCTCCGGGCTGCACGGCCCCGCCCGCTCGGCAGCCTCGAGAATCGACTTGGCCTCTTCGTGTTTTCCACGCTGCTCCATAACCTCCGCCAGGCGGCGGTGGGCGGCAATATTATCGGGATGGCGCCGGACAATCTCCTGCAACGTGGCTTCGGCCTGTTCATGTTTTGCGAGCTTCTGCCAGGCGATAGCGAGGGAGAATCGCAGGCCGGGATCGTAGGGAAAATTGGCCACGGCCGGTTGGAGGACCGCCAATGCCTGTGCGGCGTCGGCCCGCCCCTGCCCGAACTGAAGCATCACATCTGCCCAGGCGCGGAGCACCTCGGGGTCGTGCGGGCGGCTCTCCTTCCAGCGGCGGGCGGCGGTCGTGGCGGCGTCGACTCCGAGCCGCCCGGCCACCAGCATCAGCAAGTCGCGGGCGATAGTGAGCCGATTGGGGCAGGCAAGCAGCAGTGGTTCGAGGCGGTCAAAGTTCCGGCGCTGCTCTTCAACCGGCATGGATGCGCAGCAATCCCACGCGTGACGATAGCTGTATAAATCGGAAGGGTCGGCCTCTGCCGCCATCAACCAGAGCTCAAGCGCTTCCGGCCAGTGCCCTTGCACTTCGTGCCACTGGGCGTGGGCACGCAGGGTGGCAGGGTTCTCCGGCGCCGTGCGATCACACTCGGATAGCGGTTTCCAGATGCGGGGCTTCAGGCGCTCGCGCCGGCGTTCGCTGCCGGCGGCATAATCGGCCATGCGGCGGAGGGACAATTCCCGCCACGCCCAGCCGTCCTCGGGATTGCGCCGCACACGTCGCAGAAGCACACGATCCTTCTTCCACCGCGGAATCCGCGGGGAGTCCGGCTGGCTAATGTAGAGCTTCTCCAATTCGTCGTGGCTAGGATATTCGACTACCCAGCGGACCGCATACTGGGCCGCGCTGGAGGCGCCACCCAACCGGGTTGTCAATTCGAGCAGCTTCGCTCGCGCGATCGTGGACCACGGAGCTTCGCGCACCCACTCCCACGCCAGGGCCAGAGCTTTGTTCAAATCTCCCTGCATGGAGTAATAGCCGCATGCCGCCTCGCAATACAGCTTGCGGTGCGGACTTGCTTCCAGTTTTTCCAGGCCGCCCTGCGCCTCTTGCCAGTGGCCCATCCGCGCGTAGAAGGGCACGGCAAATGCCTGGAGGACCGGAGAATCTCCGTGGTGAGTCATCGCTTCGGTGCACGCGGCCAGCGCCCGCTCCGGATGACCCCAGAATTCCAGCCCGGCGATCCAGGAAACCCAAGCCCCCACACCGCGAGGCGAGGTTCCCAAGCGGTGGGCTCGCTCCTCAAGCCAGGCGAGTCCTTCCGCTTCCTTTCCCATTTCACCCAGCGCCCGACTATAGGCCCGAGCGTAGTTCTCGTTGTTCTGCGCAAGGCAGGAGGCCAGGCGGAGCGCGAGCTGGGCGGTCGAAAAATTCTCCTCGCGGCGAAGCGACTCTCCCAGCACGCGCCAGACATCGGCAGAATCAGGCTGGCGACGCAAGGCCTCATACAAAAGCGCCTTCGCTCTACCTCGCGTGGATGCCGAAGTACCGAGGCAGTCTGCGTATTCGCAAACGTACTTCACGGGGGGATAGTTCCATGGCTGGCGAGATTCGACTCCAGGCAGCCGGCCGCGGTCCACCACTTCGGCAAGCACTTCCCGCAAGTGGGCCGTGTTTCCCAGGGAGCGGCACACCGACAGAAGGGCCATGCGAATGGAACCGGACCCCGGAAACGGCTTCAGCAAATCCCGCAGCGCGACAAACGCCTCGCTGGATGAACCTTCTTCGGCAGATTGTAAGGCCTGTAGAAATTGGGTTACCGGATGGCCGGGATAGCGTTTGCCCAGATCCTCGACGATGCCTCGCGCGGCTGCGGCGCCAGCTACCTCCGCGACGGTAGGATGTCGCATCCTCGCCCCGGTAACCTCGGTGTCGATTACGGGCAGCAGTTCAGTGAGGGTGGGAAGTTTGTCGGAGGGAACAATCGCCGCGCCGATGGGCCCAAAGGGAGTCTCGCGGGTTCCCATCGATTCCAGCAAGTACTCCGCCGTCCGATGCCAAGCGGGATCGTGCAGCAGCAGCGTGCCTGCGCCTTCATCAATGCCTACCGCTGCAACAGCATGAACGAAATCTTCTGTGATCAGACTAAGGACGAACCCGATTCCGTGCGCCAGTAATCTTTTCGCCGTCTCCGCCGTGACGGGAAAGAATCTCACCACCAAACCACGACGCTCCAGCCAATCCGCCGCCGTGCCCCATGGAGTGCCTCCGTAAGTGATCTCGTCGGCCATGGCCCCGTCATCCACGGAGATTCCCATCGTCGAGAGCGCTACGGCAACGCTGCTAGGCAGGCATGTCTGGTGTTTCTGCTTGAGGCGACGGTGGGGCAATTGACAACGCCGCCCAGAGGGATTCTTGCTCAGATTTTGCCAAATGGCCCGGTAATAAGGCAGCCGAGACTCAGGCACCCATCTCGTCAATGCTCCAAGATCGCGGCTCAAATGCGCGGCATCGACATGAGCACGGGCAAATACCAGCTTCGTGTCACGATCGGCCAACGGAGCCAAAGCCGGCAGCTTCTCCAGCAGGTCGAGCGCTTGCTGCAGACGAACTCCGCGGGCTTCCCCAGGCTCAAGGGCATCAACCAGCGCACACTGATGAGCAGCGGCGAGAAGGGCCACTTCGTACGATTCGCCCTTCAGCGCCGCCTCGGTCAGTCGCGCCGCGGATTCCTCCACGCGGCCCAGATTCATGAGGCTGTTGCCGAGACTGTGAGCGGCGTAGGGCGCGCCATAGCCCGCTTGCCATGCCGATTCCGCAGCATCCAAGGCCTCCGTCCAGCGATCGGAAAGCGCGAGCACGTTGGACGCACAGCTCAGAACCCAGTCATCCTCCGTCCGGCAGCGCGCACGGCGAATACATTCGTCGGCGCGGGTGAAGTCACGCAAGCTCGCCCAGATGCATCCGTATGCTGCCAGCAAGTGGGCGAAGTCGCCGTTTGGGTTGTCCTTCTCCATCAGGATTTGGAAATCCATCAAGTCCTGAAGCAGAGGCGGCCGCCGACGGCGTCTCATCGCGAGAAGAAAGAGTCGAACCTGCGGATTATCTGGTTCGCGGGCGGCCGCGGCACGGAACAACCATCGGGCCAATCGGGCTCCTCCCAAGCGCGTCGCTAGCCTTCCGCCCAAGACCAGTTGCTCAACGGAAAGGCAAGAGATGTCGGTGGAAGGAGCCCAACATTCCCGGCTCAGTTCGTAGGCTTGAAGGTAGAGGCGTTGATCATAAAGCTGCTGAACACCGGCAGGAAGTTCCACGGGAGTTCCCATGTCCGCGACCTCACCTTCCTCAAAATCAATAGCATTTCCGCCCGCCAGATTGTGCAGAATTGCGGGGCGACAGTCTCCCTACCGTTCATCGCGGCTCCGCGACGCGGCGTTACATGAGCACCAATTCTCATCCGCTACGAGCCAAAATCTCGATCGTCTCTTTGCTATCCCTGGATTCGGTCAGCAGCTTCTGGCCGGCGATTGTTTGTGGCTCGCTTTTTCGGAAAATAACGAATTTATAGCGCATTTTCTCCAGCGCCCGAGCGAGTTTGGGAACGATTCGAAGCAACTCTTGCTCCGGTAATTTGTCCGCAGTCTGAACATACACAATACCTTTCCGACCCTCGCTGGCGGTGAACCCCACCACCCTATTTCCCTCATGGTACACAATGTCTCTTGGCGTCCGGCCACCGTGGCCATCCATAACGATTGATACCCAAAAGTCCGGAAAAGTGGCGTGATAACGACTTGGCGTGAGTAACCATCGGATGCCGAGTCCGCCGAGCAGAACGACGAGCGGCAATACGATAAAGACGAGCACTTGAACCGATTCATCTGCTCTTAGCCGTTCAATCATGGCAACCTACTGAGGCGGAGAAAATATAGTGACGACGTCCTATTGTAGCGGCGGTCTGCGACCGCCGTTTCCGGCGCTCATAGAGCGCCGCTACAAGGGAGATCTGTCACAATATTTTGTCATCCTCAATAATGTTCGTTGGACCCTCCCGTACGAAGGATCAACATTTGCCAGGAAGATGCAACCAGCGTAAGCAACTTCTAGAAATCGACTTGCCATAACATATGATTTTCGTCGATCCAAGTTTCAGGCGGCATGCGAGCCCTCACAGAGGAAAGGGGTCAGAGGGGAGGGGGAAGTCGGGGACGTCCCCGTTTTCCTCCACACTTTCCTGACGCGCATTTTTCCACTGCGGGCGCAGACCTGTGGCTATTTTCCCCACGGCTTGAGCACATCTTCCAGGTCTTTCCGATACTGAAGGCTATGGGGATCGAGTTCGCTGGCCCGCCGAAATTCCCGAATTGCTCCATCACGATCGTCTTTATGGTCCAGCACGGTCGCCATTGCATCATGAGCTTGGGCGCCGTCGGGGGTCAGGCGAAGGATCGTGCGCAACTCCGCCTCCGCCTGGTCCCAATTGCCCTTCCTTCCATAGCCAATCGCCAGGCCCATGTGGGCAGCCGCATTGTTCGGGTCAACGCGCAGGGCTTG
>JASHSC010000611.1 GCA_030036915.1 Terriglobia bacterium | reverse complement strand
CAAACCTTTCGGATTCTCAATGGGTGCAAGAAATGTGTCCATCTTGGCTACCTCCTCTCGCTTTATTTGATTATTTCAGCAGGCTGACGTTTCGCCACAAAATCAGGCTGAATTACACCCTCCCTCGTTCCACAGATTTCGTGTATAATCGGGTTAAATCAGAGTTTACGTATTCTGAGGTGACCGATGAAAACCATTACGGCAACCGACCTGGCACGGAATCTCCGTCGAATCCTGGACCGCCTGTCGGTGGATGGACAGGATTTGGTGATCGAACGAAATCGCCGACAGGTGGCGCGCCTTGTACCCGGTCCGGCGCGTCAAACGGCGATCGAGGCACTGGCGGATCTTTATCGGACACTCCCATCTGACACTGCGGCAGCCTGGGAAATAGAAAGCCGCAAAGGGCGATGGAAGGGCAGCCGAATCGATAAGGGGATTCGTAATCCATGGCATTCTTGATGGACACCTGCGTGTGGATCGACGTCCACGAGGGCGTGCTTGCTCCTGTTGATGTTGAAGCGCTCACGCAGGGCGACGATGTTTTCATGTCACCGGTCACCCTCGCCGAATTGCGTTTCGGCGCAGAAATTACGCGCAATCCGGCGACTCGCCTGAGGCGGCTGGCTGCCCTCCAGCTCCTGGAGCGAAAGTCGCTTCTGCAAATCGACGGCGCGACGGGCGTGATATTCGGAAGCCTTGCCGCACAGATCAAAACCATGGGCCGCCAGCATCGATACCGGGTTCAAGACCTATGGCTCGCAAGCCAGGCTGTGCAGCACTCTTGCCGATTACTGACCCGCAACGGCCACGACTTCGAAGACATTCCCGGGCTCAACCTCGTTTTATATCAACTGGCCCGCCGCAAACCATAACCTCGAATTAGGCTGTGGTATCTTTAAAGATCTCGAAAGATCTCGCGAAATGCCGGAGGTTCATGTCCAAAGTTCGAGTTCGTTTTGCCCCCAGCCCCACCGGTTACGTTCATGTGGGGAACGCGCGCACTGCCCTTTTCAACTGGCTGTTTGCGCGGCACGAGGGCGGCGCGAACATTTTGCGCATTGAGGATACGGACGCGGAACGCTCAAAGCCCGAATACGAGAGTCAGTTGATCGCGGACCTGCAGTGGTTCGGGCTCGACTGGGACGAAGGGCCGGACAAGGGTGGGCCGTTTGCGCCCTATCGCCAGTCGGAGCGGCGCGAAATCTATGCACAGCACACGGCGAAGCTCATCGAGCAGGGCGACGCCTATTATTGCTTTTGCACGGCGGAGCAACTCGAGGCCGAGCGCGAGGAAGCGCTGAAAGCCGGCCGCCAGCCGCGCTATTCCGGGCGCTGCCGAAAGATTCCACCGGAGGAGGCCGCACGCCGCAAGTCCGCGGGCGAGCCAGCGGCGGTGCGCCTGAAAATTGTGGAGAGCAGCTTCTTTTGGATCGACCGCGTACACGGGCCCACAACGATTTCGAGCGAGGTCATCGGTGACCCCATCCTGGTTCGCTCCGAGGGTCTGCCCGCCTACAATTTTGCCGCCGTTGTGGACGACCACTTGATGGAAATCACACAGGTCATTCGCGGCGACGATCACATCTCGAACACGCCGCGACAGCTTGCCCTTTACCGAGCCTTCGGCTGGCAGCCGCCGGAGTTCGCGCACCTCTCCACGATTCTAGGGCCTGACCGCACGCGCCTTTCCAAGCGCCACGGAGCAACCTCCATGGAAAGCTTCCGTGAGATGGGGATTCTTCCCGAGGCGCTGCGCAATTATCTCGCGCTGCTCGGGTGGTCGCCGGCCGATGGGAAAACCGAAATTCTGAGCGATGAGGAACTGATCCAACAGTTTTCCCTCGACCACATCACCAAGAGCCCGGCGGTCTTCGATACAGACAAGTTGAACTGGCTGAATCGGCATTACATGAAGGAATGCGCGCCGCACCGCCTGGCGGAGCTTGCGACGCCATTTCTACAGGCTGCCGGCTTGGTGAATTCCGCGCCCGGCCCTGATGTGCTGGCGTGGATTGAACGGGTTCTCGACGCCGTTTTGAAAAATGTCAGCCTGCTGTCGGAATTGCCGGGTGCGGCAAAAATCGTATTCGAATTCGACGCCCAGCAAGCGCTTGCGCTGCCGGAATTTCATGAACTCACCACAAACCTGTCTGCCCGTGAAGTGCTGACGGCATTTATTCCGATGGCCCTTGCACAGGGCACACTGACTTACGAACGCTTTCGCGAAATCACCAAAGCCGTGCAGAAGTCCACCGGCAAAAAAGGCAAGGACTTGTTTCACCCGATCCGCATGGCGTTGACCGGAGCAGCCTCCGGACCGGAACTTGAAAAACTGATTCCCATTTACGAAACGGGTGCCAAGTTGCCCTTGGCAAAGCATGTGAAAAGTGTCGCGGAGCGCCTGCGAGAATTTGCGGCAGCGGCAAAATTGCAATTGTGATCGTGCGATTTGAGAGGAACGAAGTGCATCATCGTGAAGGGGGCGAAAGGCCGGACGTGGTTTACGGAATTCATTCCGTGCGGGAGGCGGTGCGCACCCGCCACGTGGACTTCGTCATGATCACACAGGGATACCACAATCCGCGCATCCAGGAAATCGTGGACGCCTGCCGGGCTGGTGGCGTTTCACTGCGCTTTTCTCCGCGTCAGGCGGTGGAGCGCGCCGCAGGCACGGCCCAGCACCAAAACGTGGTGGCAGTCTGCGCGCCAAAGGCCTATGATGATATCGGGGAAATGGCGGCCGACGCGGAGCGTCCCCTGCTGGTTGCGCTGGATGGAGTGGAAGACCCCGCCAATCTCGGCGCGATCATCCGCACCGTGGTGGGCGCGGGCGCGCGCGGCATTATCATTCCGGAGCGCCGGGCGGCAGGGCTGTCACCGGCGGTGGCGCGCGCGGCAGCGGGTGCGTTGGAACACGCCAAGGTGGCACGCGTTCCGAATCTGGTGCGGGCGCTGATGGACCTGAAGAGCCAGAGCCTCTGGGTCTATGGATTTGAAGCCGACGCACCGAAGACGTACACGCAGCTCGACTACTCGCAGGGGTGCGTGCTGGTGCTGGGCGGCGAAGGGCGCGGCCTGCACCGGCTGGTGCGCGAAACGTGCGATGAACGCGCGCAAATTCCCATGAGGGGCCCGGTGAGTTCGCTGAATGTTTCCGTGGCCGCCGGAGTGGTGCTCTACGAAGCAGTGCGGCAGCGCGCGGGAGGGGCCGCATAATACGTCCGAGTGGTGTTCTGCTTGGAGCATAAATCGTTGGCCCCAACCGCTTTATCAAGTTAGCGAGGGCACGCAACCGCAATTGCTGATGGGTCATCATATTTCGTGGGTTATCGTATGGTGATGGGGCTACTGGGAGGTCGTTCATGAACTGGCAATGGCGCCGAGCCTTCGTTCACTGGGCAGCCTCGTCTGCGCTTTGGATCGCAGTAGCAGCTCTGATGGCGGTTCCATTGCTGTGGGCCCAGCAAAATCCCCCGGCCGGCAATCCCGCGCCCTCCGCCCCTGCGAGTGGCTCTAACAATCAGACGATTCCACAAGGCCTCTACAATATCAGAGTCCCCGTTAATAACGTCACGACCCCGGTGACGGTCTTCGACTCCTCGGGTCAACTTGTTTATGACCTCGAGAAGGACGAATTCCAAATTTTCGACGACGGCGTGCAACAGGACATTGTGGGCTTTAGCAACGAAATGGGCCACCTCTCGCTTGTGATCGTGGTGGAAACCAACGACACCACAGAACCCTTTATGGATTCCGTCCACCCGCTCGCCCCTCTTTTTTCCGACTTGGTCTTGGGCCCCCAGGGGGATGTGGCCGTCGTCACCTACAGCGACCGCGTGGATAAGGTCCTGGACTTCACTTCCGATGGCGACAAGCTGGACAACGTGCTCCGTGGATTGCACGGCCGCGGGGGCGGGATGCACTTGGACGATGCCATTATTTATGGCCTTTCCATGCTCAATGACCGACCAATATCAGACCGGAAGGTGATGATCGTTTTCTCCGACGGCTTCAACCTCGGCAGCAAGATGAGCCGGGGCGAGATCGTGAAGGGAGCGATGAACTCCAATATTGAAATTTATAGCCTGGGCTTCAGCCCCGCCAAGGGTTTGTGGAAAAGAGAGCCGAAAGATCCCGCGCCGGATTTGGCGAATGAGAGCGTGGCGCGGTCCATGCCTCCGAATTCCGCCCCCACGCCTACCAATGAAGACAATACTTGGGACACGGCGGGCGCTGATGGCATTAATATCGTGGGCATTCTTCTAGGCCTGGGTGAAGAAGTGAAGAAACCCATCCTTAAGGATTCGATGATTTACTTTTCGCGATATTCCGGGGGGCAAGCCTACACAAGGTGGGGAAAAGATACCGTTCAGCAAACCCTCAGCAGCATCGCCACGGAGATTCACAGCCAATACGAAATCACTTATGCTCCGCCGAAGCCGATTGCTCTGGGATACCACGCCATCAAAGTGGACGTACGGCGGCCGGGAGCGAAGGTGAGGGCGCGTTCGGGCTGGTTCTTTATGGGGTCGGATGTAGCGCGCGGCGTGGTTGTGAAGTAAACCAGGCAATCAGCCCGCCATGTCTTACTGAAACTCGTCGTAGCTGCGATATTCCTTGACGCTCTTCCCTGACTGCAATTCGATTTCCGCGAAATAGGGCCGCATATCGTCTTCGCTGACGCGAAAGACGACCACGCGCAGTTTCCCCTGATCATTGCACACAATCGTGAAGTACTTGTTTTCTCTCACGCGAGCCGGCTCCGGCGGCACCTTCCAGGTGATTTTCATGGCCAGGACTTGCGCGCTGATGTCGGGCCGAAATTCCATCACGCTGACGCCGGAAAACGGCAGACTGAAACTGCCTCCCGCGCACTTGAAAGTGAAACCTACTTTCAGCACCTCAAGCCTTCCGGCGCACCCTTTAGCCAGGTCTTCCGTTCCGGCCTCGTATTGAAACGGCGGCTGGTCCGCGTTTTTGTTTTTTCCATAAAGAGATCCGGCGAGCAGGAACACCGCGATCAGCAGCTTGATCGAAATCGCCGGCAGTTTTGTACGCCAGTTGGGCTTTGTCATAAAATCTCCGAACCCGGTGTGATTGGGTCCCTGAATCGTGCATCAGCAAGTTTACCGCCAAAAGCCCTTCGGGGGAAGCGGCCTCGAGCTGGGCTTCGATCATGGTTAAGAACTGAACATTGCGAATCAATAACACCCCACCCGCGTGTCTGTTTATAATGACCGGGCAGATTAATTAGGGCATCTCCGTCGACAATTTCTCTGAAGGAGGATTTGACCATGAAGAGTCTGAAGGTGCTTTTGGCAGTCGCCATCTGCGCGAGCTTTGCAATCTCTCTCCGTTCGAATTTCAGCGCGGAAGGTCAAACGTCTGATGCCGCCTTCGCCAAACTGAAATCCCTGACCGGAGAATGGCAAGGGACGATGAAGGAGAACGGCACGGATACTCCCCAAACCGCTTCCTTCCAAGTCGTCTCCGATGGGTCGGCCATCTTGAATGTTCTCGGTGCCGGCACGCCGCACGAAATGGTTACCATGTTTCACATGGATGGAAAGGATTTGCTGGCCACGCACT
>JASHSC010000610.1 GCA_030036915.1 Terriglobia bacterium | reverse complement strand
GTGCGCGTGGATGTCCCCGAAATGGTCCGGCGCCCAGTAATAGGTTTGCTGGCCGTCTACGCTGCCGCGCCCTTCAATGCTGATGTCATCCAGGTTTTCGCCAAAGAGCAAGGCATCCTTGGATTTTACCTTCTGAACCGCAAAGTCGTTGGGGTTCTGCGAAGCGTAGAGCGTTGCGCCGCTTTCGATATAAATGTTCACGTGGCTGCGCAAGAAAATAGTTCCGGAAGTGTAGTCGCCCGGAGGGAAATAGACGGTTCCGCCTTTGATTGCCGCGGCTTCAATGGCCTTCTGAATCGCCGGGCGCGCGTCGTCGGATTTATTTCCAGTGGCGCCGAAGTCGCGCACGTTGAAGATGGGTTTTCCGTTGTCTGGCCCCTGACCGCGGGCCGGGAGGCCACTGCCGAAAAGAAAACAAATAAGCATGACTGCCGTTGCTGTGAAGCGCCAACAAATCATGGCGCGGGCATCCTGCCCATGGACCTGACACGCCCAGGATGGCCGAGCAACTTCTGGTTGGCTGCTCTGCGGCGTTGGGTCAATTTGATTCCTCAATATTGCCTCCAAGAATGCGGCGATAAAGCGCCTCGGTGCGGCTGACCATTATATCAGCCGAAAATTCTTCCGCTCGCTCGCGGCCTCGGCGCCCGAATTCCACCAGCCGGGCGTGGTCGGCGGAGGCCTGCAAAATGGCCTCGGCAAGCGCTTGCGGCGAGTCGGGCGGAATCAGCCAGCCGGTTTCGTTCTCAACGATGATTTCCGAAAGGCCGCCCACGCGCGTGGCGATGACGGGAAGGCCGTAAGCCATCGCCCACAATGCCGACGATCCCAAACCTTCGGCTCGCGACGGCATGACGAAGAGGTCGAGGCCCGGCATGAGACGGCCGAGATTTTCGACTGGACCCAGATTGAGAACGCGAGTGCGGCTATTTTCTGAAACTGGCAACTCACCAGCTGCTTCACCGCCGGCGAGAATCAGTCGCCCATTCGGTATTTTTTCTGGGAGCAGGTTCATGGCGGCGACGGCCACGTCCAACCCTTTTTCCGGGGTGGATGCGCCAAGAAATCCAATCAGAAAATCGTGCTCGCCACATCGCCAGGATTCTCGCAGGTTTAATCTCTCGGAGGCGCTGGGCAATTCGGATGGAATCTCGATTCCATCGGGGATAACCGTGATCCGCTCACGGGGGACGCCGGCCTGAACGGAAAGGTCGCGAATGTTTTCCGAGACGGCGATCACCGCTTGGCACGTGCGATTATATTTCAAGGGATACGACCAGCGGTCAGAGGGGAGAAACGTAACCCGGCGGCTTGCCACGCGCCTTATCGGCAGCCCCACGGAAGCGAGCCAGGCGAGCGTCTGCCCCCGCCCATCGTGCGCGTGCAATATGTGCGGCCGCCAGCCCCTGAGCTGCTGCCGCCACAGCAAGATTCCAAACGCGTGGCCAGGGTCAGATTGCGGCAGCGCAAAAACTCGAAAGCCTTCTTTCTGCGCGCGTTCTTCCACTCTGCTGCCCTCGATCGACACAATGATTTGCTCATGGCCGCGATCGCGCAATTCCCGCGCGAGCATCAACATCTGCCGCTGGCCGCCACGCAAACTTTGGCCGGTGTCAATGTGCGCGATCCTGAAGGCGGGGGATTGAGTCATGGGTGTGGGCGAAGGCCTTTGCGCATATCATCCAGCTTCGCGTACTTTCGTTGAACGTATCGCGCGGCCATTTTGGCAATCAGGTAGCCCGGCACTCCGTCCAGCATTCCCAGGCGAAACACGTAGGTATTTAGGAAAATCCACGGAGGGCCGAGCACGCGTCGAAGCAGGCCGGCGCTCGCGCCGCGCTCAAACATCTCCCGCGCGGCCAGGTCCGTGTAGTACTCGATTCGCTGGCGATGCTCTTCGGGGGATTGGCAGGTGTAGTGCAGAATTTCCCCGCGCAGGGTCGCGACTTCGCCTTCGGTGACCACCGATTCGTGAACGTACGCGCCCTGCCAGCGGCTGCGGCGGCGATCAAAGAGTCGCAGTTTGTAATCGGGATACCAGCCCGAGTGGAGAATCCACCGCCCCAGATATTGCGCGCGCCGGGCAAATTGAAATCCGCTGGCGGAGGGCTCCGAGCGCTTCCATTCCTGAACCGCGGCCTGCGCCGGGCCGTCCAACTCCTCATCGGCGTCGAGACTGATGACCCAGTCGTTCCTCGCCTGCGCGCTGGCAAAGTTTTTTTGGGCGGCGAATCCCTGCCAGGCGTGAGTGACAACCCGCGCACCCAACGCCGCGGCAATCTCCGGAGTGCCGTCCGTCGAGTTCGAATCGATCACCACAATTTCATCGGCGCACGTGAGCGACTTGATTGCGCGGGCGATGTTTGAGCGTTCGTTGTGAGTGATGATGGTGGCGGAGAGTGCGGGCATAGGGTCTCTAGCGGCTGCGGGATTCCAAAATCTCGCCGCAGTTTAAAAGCTTTCACCACAGAGAGCACAGAGGTCCACAGAGGTTTGGCTCCGGTTTGTTCTCTCTGTGCCTCTCTGTGTGCTCTGTGGTGCGAGCTTTTTTCTATCCTCTCGGTCGATCGATAATTCCTGCTACCTCTCCCCCGGAAATCAGCGCCGCGACTCGTGCGATGTCCCTGTGCAGCGGCCGGTCGTGCTGGAGGTGCGGCGAAACGGCTCGAACCCTCCCCCGCGCTTCTTCTGCCAGCCTGCCGGAACGGAGCGGCGAGAGCAGATCCAGCGCCTGGCATGCGCAAATGAGCTCAATGGCCAGAATGTTTCGGACATTCTCGAGGACCGGCCGCAATTTCAGGGCAGCCGCCATTCCCATGCTGACGAAATCTTCCTTGTTGCCGGAGGTTGGAATGGAATCCGCCGAGGCCGGGTGGGCCAGAACTTTATTTTCCGATGCCAGCGCCGCGGCTGCAACCTGGGCGAGCATCAATCCGGATTCCAAACCCGGCGAACGAGTGAGGAACGGTGGAAGTTCCGAAGTGAGCGGATTCACCATCCGGTCGATTCGCCTCTCTGCGATGCCTCCGAGTTGCGTCAGCGCCAGGGCCATTAGATCAAGCGCCAGGGCCAGGGGCTGGCCGTGAAAATTGCCTCCGGAAATCACATCGCCGGTTTTCGCAAACACTAAGGGATTATCCGTGGCGCTGTTCATTTCAATTTCAAAGACCCGTGCGGCGTAACTCAGGGCATCGCGCACTGCTCCATGAACCTGCGGCATGCAGCGCAGGCTGTAAGCATCCTGCACGCGCGAGCAGCCCTGATGCGATTTGTTGATGGTGCTGCCCCGAATCAGGCGGACAACGTTGCGGGCGGAAACCATTTGCCCGGGGTGCGGCCTCGCCGCGTGCAATCGCTCATCGAAAGCGCGCGTGGAACTGCGCAGGGCATCCAGAGACAAGGCGCCCGCGACGTCGGCGGTGTTAATAAGAATTTCCGCCTCGCGCAGGGCCAGCAACCCGAACGCCAGCATGGTCTGCGTACCGTTTACTAGCGGGAGACCTTCCTTGGCTTCAAGGGCTAAGGGTTTGATGCCCAGCGCGCGCATTGCCGCGGCGGCGCGTTGGCGTCTACCGCGAAATACCACCTCGCCTTCACCCACCAGCGCCAAGACCGCATGCGCAAGCGGAGCAAGATCGCCGCTAGCGCCCACCGAGCCGCGCCGGGGGACAATCGGATGAACTGCATGATTCAGGAATTCGCATAGCCTTTCGGCAACGAGCGGGCGCACGCCGGAGAGCCCGCGAGCCAGAGTATTGGCCCGCAGCAGGAGCAGGCCACGTGTCTCCACCGGGCTTAAGGGCTCGCCGACCCCGCAGGAGTGGCTGCGGACTACGTTCAATTGCAACTCGCGCGCTGCCGCGGGATCAATGTGTTCGGTTGAGAGGCTTCCCACGCCGGTGGTTACACCATAGACCAATTCCTTTTGGGCAATGATCTGCTCGATCAAGGCGCGCGACTTCCGCATGGCCACACGAGCGGGCGGCGACAATCGCACGGGGCGATTCTCAAGCACCACGGCAGAGAATTCGCGCCGGGTGAGTCGCAGGCCGTCGAGGAGAATGGTGCGCGACATGGGTGAAATCTTAGGGATACGAGACAAGGGATACGCGAGAAGGGAAATTCACTAAATCGCCTAATCCCCTGTGTTGAATCTTAGGTTCCCGAAGTGGGTAACACCTTATCTGAACCCGGTATCCCATGACCCTTATCCCTGGTTCTTCGGTCCGGCCGCGAACAGCTCTTGATATTTCTCGGGCATGGAGCGCGGATGACCTTCGCGGTCGGTGATGACGTGTACGGTTTCCCCTTCGGCAAGAAGTTCTTCCGTCGCCTGGCGATAGATCTCATAGCTGAAGACCAGAACACGCCGGCGCATTTCCTTCAGTCGTGTCCGCACCAGAATGCAATCGTCGTATCGGGCGGGGGCCTTGTAGCGGCAGCGCGCTTCCGCCACCATGATGAAGAGGCCGTCCTGCTTTTCCATGTCGTGGTAGGCAAAACCATGCTGGCGGCAAAAATCCGTGCGCCCCAGCTCAAACCAGACCAGATAATTGGCGTAGTAGACCACGCCCATCTGGTCCGTTTCGGCATAACGGACTTGCAAGGTGGTGGAGGTCCAGCGAACGGGGAGTTCCATAGAATTTGGGTGCTGCTCTTGACCTTTATGCGATCTCTCGTAGTTTATACCAATTTCAAAGCTTGGCGAATTGCGCGGCGGATGGATCGCGGATTGCTTTGCTGTAGTGGCGCTCTATGCGCGTCGCGCGACGGTCGATAGACCGCCGCTACAATTAGCCACGGCCGGCGTATCCACAATCAAATCAAACTTTCGCCCACATCATCCACCGGGTTCTCGAGCACATGGCGGAGACAGTTGAAGAACCCGCGCAAAAGGGTTTCGAAGAAGCGGCGGCGATCTTGCGGCGGAGAAATTTGCACCTGCACATCGGCGCCGAATGAGCGATGGGCTTGCTGGAAAAATTCCTCGGCGGTGGGCCAAGTCAGAGTCACATGCGGATGTTTGGCCGGGCGCCGCTCCAATTCAAACCTGCCTCGATGCAGGAACACCGTCCATTCCAGTTCCCAATCCTCGATGATCCAAAGCGTGGTGATTTCGACTTCGCGAATCTGCTGGCGGAGGGGCTTGTCGCGCCCCATCAGGACGAATGCCCGTTGAATAATGCGGCGCGCAGCGCGCTTGGTGAGCGATGTTGCCGGATTCTGGACGTCGGTCGGTTGTTCAGGGAATGGTTTATCGGGCAGAATCAAGTGGCGGCCTTTTTCTAACCGTGAGCCATCGTCTTTTTCACGTTCGCGCGGATGAAATCCACAATGGCCTGAGTTGAAGCGCCGGGCTGGAAGACCTCCGCCACGCCGGCCTGCTTCAATCCAGGAATATCTTCGTCCGGAATAATTCCGCCTACCACCAGGAGAACGTTATTCATGCCCTCGGCGCGCAGCAGCTTGCAGATGCGCGGGATGATGGTGTTGTGCGCTCCGGACAGGATTGAGATGCCGATGGCGTCAACGTCCTCCTGAATGGCGGCGCCGGCAATCTGCTCCGGCGTCTGGCGCAGGCCCGTGTAAATCACTTCCATTCCCGCATCGCGAAGCGCCCGCGCCACAATTTTGGCGCCGCGGTCGTGGCCGTCCAAGCCGGGCTTGGCGACTAAAACGCGGATTGGGGGCTGGCTCATAACAATGTTGAATTCTAAATGATGAAGGCGGAATTATGAAGCGCAATGGTGAATTGAGGTTTTGAAGTTGCCGGTCAGCGGAATGCCGGTTCTTCGTAAACGCCGAAGACCTTGCGCAGCACATCGCACATTTCGCCCAGGGTTGCGTAGGCGCGCACGCATTCGAGGATGTAAGGCATCAAGTTGGCGTTGGTTCCGGCGGCGCTGCCCAGCGCTTCGAGCGTGTACCGCACGCGGGTGTTGTCACGCGTCTTTCGCACTTCCGCCAGCTTTGCCAATTGATGCCGCGCCACGCTGTCGTCAATCACCAGCAGATTGATGGGCCGGTCTTCTTCGGTCACAAAGTCGTTCACTCCGACAATAATTTTCTCTTTGCGTTCAACGGCCTGCTGATAGGCGTATGCCGCGTCGTGAATTTCCTTCTGCGGAAAGCCGCGCTCGATGGCGGGCACCATTCCTCCCATGGAATCGATCTTCTGGAAATAGTCGTAGCAGGCGCGTTCGGTTTCGAGCGTGAGTCTTTCGATGAAGTAGGAGCCGCCGAGGGGATCGACGGTTTGGGTCACACCGCTTTCGTGGGCAATCACCTGCTGCGTGCGCAGGGCGATGGTGACGGCTTCTTCCGTCGGCAGCGCCCAGGCCTCATCGAGGGAGTTCGTGTGCAGTGACTGTGTTCCGCCCAGCACCGCGGAAAGAGCCTGAA
>JASHSC010000609.1 GCA_030036915.1 Terriglobia bacterium | reverse complement strand
CTAGAATGTTGGCGGGCTTCACGTCGCGGTGTACAAAGCCGTGCTTGTGCGCGTGGTCCAGGCCCTCACAGAACTGCTGCACCAATTTCAGTTTGGCGGCCAGGGGAATCCGCGCGCGCCGGTTGATAATGCTCTGAAGACTCTCACCCTCCACAAACTCCATGGCGATGTAAGGCCGGCCCTCGGCCTCGCCCAGGTCGTAGATGGTGACAATGTTGGGGTGCTGAAGCGTTCCTGCCGACTGCGCTTCACGATAGAAGCGTTTGAGGATTTCGGGGTCGGAAACCAGTTCGGGAGTGATGGTCTTGAGGGCCACCAGGCGCCCGATGAAGGGGTCGCGGGCCTTGTAAACCACGCCCATGCCGCCCTGACCGAGCTCGGCCACAATCTCGTACTTCCCGATTTTTTGAACCACCTTCTGGTCCATCAGCGTCCGCCATCCGTCTGGCCGATTTCCGCCAGAATTACCGTGATGTTGTCAGGCCCGCCGTTGTCATTGGCGCGATTGACCAATTGCTGGGCCCTTTCCTGGAGGCCGATCTCCGATTCCATGGTCGCAACGATATCCGCTTCCGAAACAACTTTGTACAACCCGTCACAGCAGATCAGGATAAGATCCTCCGGCTCGAGGTCCGTTGAGGACATGACCACTTCAATCTGCGCCTGCGCCCCCACCGCCTGAATCAACATCTCGCGGATTTGCGGGTCAACGTTCTGGGCGTCTTCGCCCCGCGAACGCAACTGGTTTCCGATGGTCTGGTCCTGCGTCAGGATGGCCAGTTTTCCCTGGCGGAAAAGGTAGCAGCGCGAATCACCCACCTGCGCCAAATCGGCATATGCTCCGTGGATAAGCATCGCCGTGCAGGTGGTGCCCATGGTCAGGTTGTCCGCGCAACTTTGCCCGTAGGCGAACACCGCCTGATGCGCTGCCTCCACTGCCTTCTTCAGGTTGTCGGAATAATCCCCGCCATTGGGCGAGCTTTGAAATCCCGCCGCAAGCTCCTTGGTGATATTTTCAACGCACATGCGGCTGGCCACTTCGCCGCGGAAGTGCCCGCCCATTCCGTCTGCAACCACCAGCAGCAACCGGCCCAAATCAATGCCTGCCCCGGCCGTTGACCCATCTTGCGGAACTCCATTCGGATCAAAGGGCAAAACCAGATGACAATCCTGGTTATTGTGCCGGCGGCGGCCCGTGTCAGAGACGTCGGCAACCCGCGCGCAGAGGCGCAGTTCGCTCTTCTCCTCGCCGCTAACGGCCGATACTTGCGGCACGCGATCTGCCACAGGCAGGACTCCTCCCTAGCGCTAACTTAATGTGTCAACCCGACTCAGGGTTCTGTACTTTCGTAGTTTAACTTAAATCTCCGGAATTGCAAGCAATACGCATTACTCACTATCGGAAGCGCCTCACTCCGGCCACTCCTTAACTTATTTGTGGCTGGAATATCGCTCCGGCATGTGGTCGTCAGAACCCTTTTCCCGCTTCCGCTTTCTTCCCCTGATTCGCTCGGGCGTCCGCGAGTGATCGCGGCAAAGACTGTACGTTGCCAACCCTACGGAGTTCCCCTGAGAAATTTATACTCACTGCGGGGAGAAAAGAATATTCCTGCCGCTCCGAACATGAGCGCAGGCATTTGTTCATCAATGATTTTCAATGATTTAGAGCCCGTATGGGCTGGCACGCAAATTGCCTCACAACGCCGTGGACCTACTTCGAAGGCGCAATTTCGGGGGGGAATTGGTGAGGAGGATGGCAAGAAAATGCAAAATGCTGTCAAGTTGAGTGCAGTACTTTTGCTCATTGGCGGAACCACGGGGTGCCTGGCGACACACAATTACGTTAAGCAACAGGATCAGCCCCTGGCGACAAACATCAAAGCTGTGGACACGAAGGTGGACACCAATAACAAGGAACTCGATCAGCGTATCACTGACGTTGATCGCCAATCCGAGCAGGGCTATTCGGAAGCAACCTCCAAGGCGGAAGCAGCCGACCAGCACGCTGCCAAGGCTGACCAGGATGCTCAGGGAGCTCAGCAGACCGCGGATAAGGGTGTAAACATAGCGGGGCAAGCTGAGCAGCAGATCGACAACATCGATAACTATCATGCCGTCAAAACAGAAAACGTGTTATTTGGCTTCAACCGCGCCGACTTGACCCAGGACGACCAGCAACAGCTTGCCGATATGGCGCAGACGCTGGGTTCAATGAAGCATTATGCGATTGAGGTGGAGGGGTTCACGGATTCCACCGGCCCGAAGCAGTACAACCTTGAACTGAGCCAGCGCCGCGCCGACACCGTGGTGCGCTACCTGACGGAGGATCAGCACGTCCCGCTCCTCAAAATTCACATGGTCGGGCTCGGCGAGGATGAACCGGCTGCCGACAATCACACCGCCGATGGCCGCAAGCAAAACCGGCGCGTGGAAGTCCGCATCATGACGCCCCCGGAGACGCAGACTGCAAACACGCAGACCTCATCAACGCAGACCCCTGGAAGCAGCTTGCAGAGCTCCAGGCAGTAAGCCGGCTTGACGATCACGGAGGCTCACCTTGGACTGCGGTAGCAGCAGCTACCGCTTTCCAGGTGTAGTCCCACCTCTTATCTCGACAGCACCGTCAACAGCGCCATGTAATCATCGGTAAGATAGCCTTCGTAGCCGGCGGGCTCGCCGTCCCAGCGGCGCCAATCGTAGGTGCGCGTTCGGCCATCGACCTTGTAGGTGGAAGTCCCCGGGAACGTGCCGTCTTCATACGATTGCAGCATGGGGAACAGTATGGCGTCGGCTTCCTTCTTGCGCCCCAGTCTGTACAGCGCCTCCAGCGTGTAATAGGTCATGGCTGCCGTGGCACCACCGTTTTCATACCACTGGAAACCCAACGATCCGCCCCCGCCCCACACCTGCCGCGGGTCGAGAAAATCCTCGGCGGGAACCGTAATCAGGTTTCCGGGCAGCCCGTATTGGAATTGCGTATATCCCACTTCCTGCATCTTGGCCAGCAGATGGTCCATGATGGAGTTGGCCGGCTCGGCGGGAACCAACCCGTAAGTAATTGCGGCGCCGTTAACGAAAGTAAAGTAATCGTCGTGCAGTTTGCCGTCCTGGCTCTTCCAGCCTGCCAACACGCCGGTGGCAGGGTTGAAGAAGGTCGGGTAGTAGAGTGCCTTCAGCTTGTCAGCGCGCCCTGCGTAGAATTCCGCATCGTCGGGGTGATGGGCGCGCCTCGCCATCTCCGCCATGCCCACGAGAGCGTGGTAGGCTAGCGCATTGCAGTAGGCATCCTTGTTGCCGAAACCGATGCTGTCCCACCAGTTGGCCGGATGATGAGTGCCCCACTTGCCCCAACTTCCTGAGTTTCCGCTCAGGTAGTATTCGTAGAGACCGTCGCCGTCCTTGTCCGTTGCAAGCAGCGCCTGCGCCCACGCTTTAATTCCGGCGTAATGCTCGTTCAGCCATGCGTCATTGTTGCTTCCGCGCACGTAGTCCGACGCGCCAATGAGCAGCGAGGGATACATATCGAGAAAATCGAGCATGAACGCGGGATTGTCCGGCACGTAGGAGCGCAGGTCTTTCAAACCGACGTCGAGGTACTGGCGCACCAGATCGAGCGCGGTCAGCCCGTCCGCCAGGGGCGGAGTCTCGAGAGCGACGGCGGAAAATTCATGCAGGCAAAACGGACATGCGCCGCTGTTGGAGCTGTTCGCCAACAGCCCCTGGCGCGGGTTGATTTGGAAAATGTTCAGCCAGCCTCGCCGGAAGCCGTCAAATCGCGGGTCGGCCTCGACGCCGGCCACGCGGGGGTAAATC
>JASHSC010000608.1 GCA_030036915.1 Terriglobia bacterium | reverse complement strand
CCTAGCGCGGGCGTCTTGCCCGCTGTGGCATGGGTTTCCAGCCCATGCGCACGGCCACGATGGCCGTGCCACAGGGGGCGGGACGCCCGCGCTACAATAGCCGATCGTCACTAAATTTTGCGAAGTTCATTAAGACTACAAGCGAAGAGGAGCGGGGCCACTCAGAAGGTGACTTCTACAACCTCATCGAGAGAATCAGGCGGGCCGGCCGGAAGAGAAAGCACGATCCCGTCATTCACTTTTTGCCAGCGCGCGGATTCACCACTCCGCAACAACCGCGCTTCCTTGGGCTCATGCACTCCCGTCAAGGTGGCCGACTTTTTCTGTCCGGGTAGAAAATGAACGTACCACACGCTACCTTTCACAGTCACAGGGGCATCGCTGCGGCCCGGATACGGCCCTGCATCGACGTCAAATACGGACGCGCCTCCGTACTTCATCCACGCGGCCAGTCCGTCGCAAAATACATAATAGCTTGGTGACATTGTTCCGTCGGGCCGCGGGCCGAAATCCGGCAGATAGTTGCCGCCCCAGGCGCGATTTCGCACCAGGCGTTCGATCACGTGGCTGAGGGGTTTGCAGACTACTTCTCCGCGATAGCTCCAGCCTCCGCACATCATCTCGCATTGCTCCCAGGGATCGGCGGGCGGCCTTGAAGGATTTTTATTTTCATAATCGGTGTTGTAGTCGCCAAAGGGCTTGTGCGGGCCCCAGATGAAATCCCGGTCGTTCTCCACGATGTCGGGCTGGAGCCGGCGGACGTAGCGCTCCATCTCCTCGCCGTGAATGTCGATTCCTTCCGGCCAATCATAGCCGTCCCACCACATCAGATCGATTTTGCCGTAGTGCGTCAGCAATTCTCCCACTTGGTTTTTCACATACAAATAAAACTGGTCAAAATATTTCTGGATTTCAGGGAGAGGCATATCCACGAACTTGGGAATTCCCAGCTTCTGAGGGTGCGAATGGCGCATCTCCGGGTCGCGATGCGGAAAGGCGCGATGCGGCCAGCCCGGCGGGTTGTAGTGCCAATCCGTGGGAGAGTAATACAGGCCCGCCTTCAGGCCGTGTTTGCGGCAGGAATCCACGAATGGCCGCACCAAATCGCGCCCCTGCAAGTGTTGCCGGGTGCTAAAGTTGCCGTACTCACTCGGCCAGAGGGCGTAACCATCATGATGCCTCGTGGTCAGAATCGCGTACTTGAATCCCGCCCGCACCGCGGCATCCAGCCACAGATCGGGATCATATTTCTGCGGATCGAATTGATCCGCCAGCGCGTCGTATTTCGCCGGCGGCCAATAGGAATTGGGCTTGCCGGAATCTTCGTACATGTCCCAGCTCAGCTCGATTCCGGCGACGCTGGAAATGCCCCAGTGGAGAAACAGGCCAAGCCCGGCCTGCCGGAACCAGGGCTGAATGGGGCGGTGCGAGAGACTTGTGTCAATCCCCCGCGCGGCTGCCCACGATTGCGGCCTCGCGAGCGGCAGCGTCGCCGCAAGACCTTTAAGAAAGTTTCGACGGTTCATGTTTTTGAGCAAAATGCTCTCACCACAGAGATCACAGAGATTCACAGAGAAAGATTTCTCCGTGGTTCCCCGTGTCCTCTGTGGTGAAGGTCCTTCGTTGGTCGCGAGTAGGGAGCGCCGCTGCAACCTCCCTCACGTCATTTGCTCCGCCGATTGCAGCAGCCCGCGAATATAACCGTAGCAAAAGGCGAAGGACTGCAACCCGGCAGGGTCATTCGCGGCCTTGGGAACATGATCGGGCATCAGCAGATAGGAATAACCGACTTCAATATACACTTGCAGGGCCTTGACAAAGTTAATATCACCTTCGTCGGGATAAACTTCCTGAAAGTCATCGCGATGACCCCGGATATTGCGGAAGTGCACGTTGAAGATTTTCCGGCGCGTTCCAAAGTAACGAATGACGTCAAAAATCTCCCGACCAGGATCATACAGCATTTCCGAAATCGTCCCTTGGCAGAAATTCAGACCATGATAAGGACTCTCCTGAATCGAGACGAAGCGTTTCAGTCCCTCCACAGTCCCCAGCACGCGCACCACTCCCTGATAGCCCTCGGGCGGCACGCCCGGATCGTGAGGATGGCAGGCCATGCGAATCTTATACTCATTGGCGACGGGAATAACCCGGTCGAGGAAATAGGCAATGCGCTCCCAGAACCTGTCGGCGTCCACGCGTCCGGCACGCGTGAGTGGCGGGGCAGGATGCGCATCGGCAAGCCGCCACGTGCTGTACGTCGCGTCTCCCCGTCCGGGCGTGCGCCCTGTGCGCAGCACGCCCAGCAGCGACATGTTGTATTTGATGGAGGGTATGCCCGCGGCGGCGCAGTTGCGAATGAGATTCTGAACGGCTTCGATATCACGGTCGCGCTCCGGACTGTCCGCCAGCATAATGGCCGGGTGTGGAGTCTTGTCCACGTGCGAGGATTCCAGAAACGGAGGAGCGACGCAATCAATGGAAATTCCGCACGTGTCCGCGAGGTCGCGCATCCGGTTGAGCTCGTCCACGGTAGCATACAGCCTGCCCCCCGCGATTTCCGGATACCCGCAAATGTTGCGCACGCCGTAGCGCGCAAGATATTTCAAGTGGGTCTCATTGGTCGGCGCGCTCTGGCAGCCGAGCTTCATCAAAACGCGCCGGTCCGGAGCCTGGGCTGCTGGCGAGCTGACGCCCCGCATTGAAATGGTCGCGGCGCCTGTGGTGGACGCGATGAACTTTCGGCGATTCATGAGAAATGCTCCTCCGCTGTCGCGAACAAGATTATGTGCAGTCGCCCGCCGAATGAGAAGGGGCAATTGACAGATTCTCAATTTCACCGTGGCGCCGGGCCCGTGCAGGGCATATGCCGCAGTTCTCGAAATCCATTCCCCAGATAAAGAAGACTTCACGCAAAGTCGCCAAGGCGCAAACCGTCGTCAAGAAAGCTGGCCAGTTCGGCCTTGCGTGACTTTGCTTCTCTGCGCCTTTGGGTGAGATCTTTTATCCTTTCACACCTCCGGACGGCCGTGCCACTCCGGCAGGGGCGCACCGGCGTGCTTTGAGTATTTAGGCTAGAAGGTCTAGCCTTTTGATTGCCCGGCTGCCAGTACGCGCTCCACCAGGCCGCCAGGCTTTACTACCACGTCCATGGGTTCCCCCACCAGCGCGGCGGGGAGCGACCAGAGCATCATGTCCTGATAATAATCGTGGCCGTAGACGGCTTCACCTGTGTCCTCATCGCCGCGCATGATGTTGGGGGCATCCCAGGTGTAGCGCCATGCGCAGGTGATGTTGTGCCAGCAGCGGCGCGCCAGATCGAGTCCGAATTCGCGCTGGCCGGCATACATGTAGGTCATGGCGAGCATGAGGACCTCCGGCGGAAAATAGCTGTAGGTTCCGTAGCCGCCTACGGGCGCGGGGCTGCCGTCGGCGTGCGCGTAATTCGCGGCGCCGGATTTGCTCAGCGCCACGTTGCAGCGCGCGATGGTCGCGAGTGTCTGCTTCACGCGCTCGGGGCGGAATACCGGCGCGAGGCCGTGGAAATCCGCCACCCACTGGCCGTCCATCTGGTAGCCGAAAACCAGGTCGGACTTCGTGCCGGTTTCCGGCTCCCAGAAATTCAGGTAGTAATTCCCCGCCCACATTTTGGTTTCCATGGAATTCATGCCGGCTTCGATCCACTCACGGCACTGGCGCGCGAAGTCGGCGTCGCCCGCCTGCTCGGCCATTTTCTGCGTGATGCGCAATTCGGCCAGATGCAGGCCGCCCACGTGCGCCACCATGCCGGACCATCCGGGCTTGCCGGCCTCAAACCATTCCGTGCCCTCGTTGCCCGTGGGCATGCTGATTACGCGGTCGCCGGGCGCGTATTCGGGGCGCAGGTTGATGGTGAAAATCGTATTGCGTTTGACCGATTCGTAGAACTCGTCGGCAAAACTTTTCTCGCGCCCCCAACAGAGGGCGTAGCGGTCAACCATCGCGGCATAGCAGAGTCCGTTGAGAGTAAGCTGGTAGCCGCGCGTGGGAGTGTTCATGTTGAGCGGCGGCGTTGCGCCCGTGACACCGCCGAAAATCCACGGCGCCGCGCCCTCGGGATACATGTACCCCTTGTATCCGCGCAAAGTGGAAAGCGCCAACTCCGGGAAAAAGTAGACCACCGGAATGTTGCCGTAAAAGCTGCACGGAATGCACTCGATCTGTGGGCAGCCGCGCGGGCACTCATCCATACCGAACAGACCGTCCTCGGGACGCACCCAGTCAGGAAGCGGCGGCCCACCCGCGGCCCACATGCCGGTTTCGGTTATCAAGTGCAGATTGTTGATCAGCGCATCTTGCAGCCAGCCGGGAAGTGCAGGGTCAGAATAAATCGCCCCCTGCCAAGCCAGAATCCGATCGAGCAGCGAAGCGTGCCCATGGGCGAGCAACAGCGCTGCCGCCCGCGCGCTGCGATAGCGCAGGGCGTACATGTGGGTAAACGTGCCGCCCTGGTCCGAGGAGGGATGCCCGCCGCCCTTCCATTGCGGGCTGTGCCAGGTCACCAGGAATCGAACCACGCGATCCGCGCCCGCAGCGAGTTCGAAGTCCACCGCCGCGGAGGAGCCGCCGTGATTCGACGCCGCCTCGGGAAGCTGCTGCGCGATTTTGGCCCACGCTTCCGCGTCCTTGCCGAGTTCCCCGCCCATGCGAACGTTCACCTCACCCAAGACACCCAGAGTGTAGCTGGCTCGCGGCGCCATCATCGGCGTGCTCGTCCATCCGCCATTCACCACCACGCCAGTCAAATGTTCAGCGGCACCGTCCAAGGGTTGGCGCGAGTATTGATCCGCGCCGGTCTCCTTGTGCGTCGGCCCGCTGAAGCTGAAAGCGATAGCCCCGTTCTGAGTGGAAGCGCTGGCATTTTGCAGATGAACTTCAAAAATCATGCCGGGAAGGAGTGAGGCCTCAATATCACCGGGAATGAAAGGCGACCATGCGCGAAGGCTCACGCGGATGGGAGCGTCGGTATCGAATTGGGTGTCGGCAATCGGATAGTGCCCCCAATAGTGAATTTCCTTGGGCACGCGAACGCTGTCAAATTGCAATTCCGAGTTGTAGCTCTCAATGGGAAGCACACCATCGGTAGTTTGGTATTGCTTGATTTGCTTGGGATCACAGAGCACCCAGGCTTCGCCGCCCACGCTGAGTCCAAGAAACGGCAAGTTGAGAGGGCCGCGGCGTGGCACGTGGCTGTTGAAGATGGTGGAGTAGCCCCACAGGCCACTTGTTTCAAGGTCGATGCAGCCTGTGTCAATTCCCCCCAGCGGCATTCCATTGGTGGCGGGCTGAGACTTGCGGTAAATCACGCCCGTGACGGGTTGCGAGAACCCCGCGGCGGAAAACTGCACCCATTCGGAGCCGGGGAGATTCGTGGGGAATAAGTTCCTACCGGGCGAATCCACCGGGATCCCAGGAGCCGCCCAAGTTCGCGGACCTGATCCTTTGGCCGCGGGAGGGGAAACCCATCTCGAGAATCCCGCAAGGGAAATCAATGAATCGCACACGAATCTTCGCCGGTCCATGAGTCTGCTCCTTCGTCCTTGGGAAGGACCTGTAATCTACATCCGACCGCGACCAGGCACAAGTTGCAGGGATGGCCTTTTCGCAATTTCTTTTTGATTTGTTGGAGCATCAAAGCAAGTGGGAAGGTGGCACGGCGTATCCGGATAAAGTGGGTAAGTCAAAAAAGTTGAAGCAAGGGTAACGCGGATTATTGTAAAATCGTCTATTACAATTTTGGGGGAAATCTCGAGTGCGCAAGGCAAGTTCTTTCCTTCTAACGATATTTACAGGATTGCTGTTTGCGGGCGGTCCCGTAACGGCGGGAGCCCCGGCGCAGAATGCCTCTTCCTCCTCGGTGGCAAAGGCCGTTGGGGACGTGAAGGAAATCCAGCCGGGCCATTTAACTCTCCATACGGACAAGGGTGACGTGCCGGTGGTGCTCCCCGACAACGTCAGGGTTCTGCGCGGGTCAAAGGATTTGAAGAGCACGACGCCCATCACGGTTGGGGATATCGCCGTGGGCGACCGGGCAGTGGTCCTTGGGCGTCTCGGCGACGACCAACAGACGATTCAAGCCCTGCGCGTGGTGGTGATGACACGCGAGGATATTTCCGACGTCCACGAAGCCGAGGTGAAGGATTGGCAGACGCGTGGAATTGAAGGCGTGGTGAAGAGCGAGGACCCGACGAAATTGGAATTAACCATCGCCGTCCCCAACCGCCCGCCGACTCCGGGGAATTTGACGCACCCTGTGATTCTCACCACCACTGCCAAAACCCAATTCCTGCGTTACGCGCCCAACTCGATACAATTCTCGGACGCTCAGCCCAGCAATTTTGCCGGGGTAAAGGTCGGGGACCAGTTGCGCGCCTTGGGCACGGCAAGTGAAGACAAGACCCAGTACGCTGCGGAAAAAATCGTCTCCGGAACGTTCCACAACATTGGCGCCACAGTAATTTCGGTGGATGCCCAGGCCGACACCTTGACCGTGAAAAATCTTTCGACGAATAAGCCCCTCGTGGTTCATGCCAACGCTAATTGCAAAATGCACCAGCTACCTGAGGTAATGGCTCAGAGGATCGCCGGACTCACCACCGGTGCAACATCGGCAAGACCGGGGGGCGGCGGCCCTCCAGCGGGCGGCGGCAACGGCCAAGGGTTCAGGGGCGGCGGTGGTCCCGGCGGAGGCGGAGGAATGGGTGGCAACTTCAGCCAGCAACTCGAGCGGCTGCCGAGCATCAAGCTTAGTGATCTTACTCGTGGTGAACCCGTAGTCATTTTTAGTTCTGAGGGTACTAATCCTTCGGAAGTAACAGCCCTATACATCCTTACCGGTGTCGAACCCATTCTCGCCGCACAGCCCAAGGGCGGCGGTGATGTAAACCTGGGGAGCTGGAATCTAAGCTCCGGCGGCGGTGGTGAGGGCGGTGAAGGAGGACCGTAGCTTTCCCTGAAAGTTACATCCGGCGAGACTATTGCAAAGGACTCGGGGGCGATCCGCAACCTCTCGCCAGTGAAAGATACTTCGGCCATTTCTGCCCTAATCGCTCTCCAGGAGAAAATTCAACTTGTCCCAAAGCGTACGTACCCTGCTCTGCATAATTGTGTTTTCATTTCTTTTCTTGCCAGCTTCAATCATTGCTCAGACTTCCCACGCGCCAATCGCCGGCGGAACTTTGCGCGGCCAGGTGCTTGACCCCTCCGGCGCGGCCATTCCCGGCCTGACGGTTACACTGACTGGGCCCAGCGGAACGAACCTGAACGCTCAAACCGACGCGCAAGGCCATTACGTCTTTCGCAATCTCGCTCCGGGCGCCTACACGCTGAGCATTACCCTGAAGGGTTTCGAGAATTTTACGAAGCCGGTCACCATTGCCCGCGGGCAGCCGCAGACCATGAATGCCCAACTGGCGGTAGCGCTGGAGAAGCAACAGATCACCGTGACCGAGGAGAGTGCGAACAAGGTGAGCGTGAACCCCGAGGAAAACGCCAGCCAGTTGGTGATCTCCGGGAAGGATTTGGAATCGCTCTCCGACGACCCCGATGAGTTGCAGTCCGAACTGGAAGCTTTGGCCGGCCCCTCCGCCGGTCCCAACGGCGGCCAGATCTACATCGACGGATTTACGGGCGGCCAATTGCCTCCCAAGTCGTCGATCCGCGAGGTTCGCATCAATCAGAACCCCTTCTCCGCGGAGTACGACACCCTTGGGTATGGAAGAATTGAAATTCTCACCAAGCCGGGCA
>JASHSC010000607.1 GCA_030036915.1 Terriglobia bacterium | reverse complement strand
CCCACCTGTTGCCGGTCCGGCCCGCTCACCACCAGGTGCGTCTGCTTTTCCACGGCGATGGCGATTCCATCGGGAACCGGAAACTCGATGGGGTGCGAGTAACCCAGCACGAAGTTTACTGATTTCCCCTTGGACTCGGCGCGGTAGCCAATGCCGACGATGTCCAGGTGCTTCTCGAACCCCGTGGTGACCCCGCGAACGGCGTTGGCCAGCAGGCTGCGCGCCAGCCCGTGCAGCGCCGCATCCTCGTCGGAATCACGCTTCAGGAGCAGATGCCCGTCCTGCTTATCCAAGTGGATTCCCTCGGGCAAGGGAATGCGCAATGCACCCTTGGGCCCCTTCACCGCGAGCGCCGCTCCATCCGCCTGCACGGTGACTCCCTGGGGCAAGGCAATTATTTTTCGTCCGATTCGTGACATAGGAAAAACCTACTGGAAGGGCAGAGCTTTAGCCCTGCCGCCAGGCATCGTCCGTCTGGTCGGGCCTTTAGGCCCTGAAGCCATGATCGCTTCAGAGGCTAAAGCCTTCCACGGTAACGCCAGAGACGTTCGGCGGGGCTGAAGCCCCGCCCTTCCAAGCCTTAAAGTTACTTTCCTTGAACTCTCCCAACCCAATCTTCGCTGTGGTCATTCCTTCCGACCCACGGCGTTTTGTTTTCAATCACTTTCCGGCTTTGAATGCACAAAATCAAAAGAACTTCTCGCGCCTAAGATACGTTACACAAAACTTCTCCGCCCACACCTGCCTTGCGCGCGGCCTTGCCGGTGAGGACGCCCCTCGGCGTCGTCAGGATGCTCACTCCCAGCCCGCCGAGGACCCGCGGCACACCGTTCACGCCCACGTAAACGCGGCGGCCGGGTTTTGAAACCCGGTCGAGATGCGAGATGGCGCTCGCGCCGTCATTGCCGTACTTCAGGAAGACCTTCAGAACCTTCTTCTTGCCTTCCTCGGCCACTTTGAAATTGCCGATGTAGCCTTCTTCCTTCAGGATGCGCGCTACTTCCGTTTTAAGCTTCGAAGACGGCATGTCGACGCGCGGGTGGCGGGCTTGAATCCCGTTGCGGATTCGCGTGAGCATATCGGCGATCGGATCGGTAACGGCTGACATAGAACTCCCACTTTGCATTTGTTCGTAGGGGCAACCCTTGTGGTTGCTCCCGCCTGGGCGGGACGACATCGAGGGCCGCCCCTACGGGTTACCAGCTTGATTTAATGACGCCGGGGATATCGCCCCGCAGCGCCAGTTCACGGAAATGCAGCCGGCACATCTTGAACTTGCCGATGTAACCGCGCGGCCGCCCGCAAATCTGGCAGCGATTCCGGTGCCGAATCTTGAATTTCGGCTTCCTGCGTAATTTGGCCATCATGGATGTGCGTGCCACGTTTTACCCTCCCGCCTTTTCGGCGTCCTTTTCTCCAATCTTTTCTCCAGCGGGGGCGGCTGCCGGGCGGCGCTGCGCTTCCGCACGGAACGGCATGCCCATGTGCCGCAGCAGTGCCATGGCCTCTGCGTCCGTCCGGGCGTCGGTGACGATCGTAATGTTCATGCCCTTGGTCTTGTCCACTTTCGCGTAATCAATCTCTGGAAACACCAATTGGTCGCGCAGTCCCAGCGTATAATTCCCCCGGCCATCGAAGGCGCGGGTGGAAACGCCGCGAAAGTCGCGAACGCGCGGCATGGCCACGTTCGTCAGGCGGTCGAAAAACTCGTACATGCGGTCGCCGCGCAGGGTCACCACCGCGCCGATGGGCATGTTCTTGCGCAGCTTGAAATTGGCAATCGACTTCCGGGCGCGCGTAATCACCGGCTTCTGCCCGGTGATCTGGCCCAGTTCCGCCGCTGCCGAATCCAGCAGCTTGGCGTTCTGAATCGCTTCCCCCAGGCCCATGTTCACCACGATTTTTCGCAGGCGTGGAACGGCGTTGGCGTTGCCGTAACTGAATTCCTTCACCAGGGCCGGCACCACTTCCTTCTGATATCGCTCTTTCAGTCTTGGAAGCATCCTCTCCTTCATTCCTCCCGGCTGCTACTTGTCCAGCGATTTCTCGCATTTGGCGCAAATGCGCACTCTCTTGCCGCCCGCCATGGCGCGATGCTGGATGCGCGTGGGCCCGCAATCACTGCACACCAGGGCGACGTTGGAAACGTCAATGGGGCCTTCCTTCTCCAAAACTCCACCGCGAATCTGCTTGGCGGGATTGGGGCGCACGTGGCGCTTCATCATGTTCACGTGCTCAACGAAAACGCGATGCTTGCGCGGCTCAACTTCCAACACCCGGCCGCGCGTCGGCTGCTCCTTGGTTCCCCGGCTTCGCCCCGCCATCACCTGCACAATGTCGTTCTTCCGAATGTCCATGGTCACTTTCCACCTTTACTGTCTGCAGCTCCTAAAGAACTTCCGGCGCGAGCGAAACAATTTTCAGGAATTTCTTTTCACGCAGCTCCCGTGCCACCGGGCCGAACACGCGCGTCCCTACCGGCTCGCCCGCATCATTGATCAGTACCGCGGCGTTTTCGTCAAATCGAATGTAGCTGCCGTCGCGCCGCCGCTGTTCCTTGCGCATCCGCACGATGACGCACTTCACCACTTTTCCTTTGGGAATGGCGCTGTCCGGCGCCGCCTCTTTCACGGCGGCCGTGATGATGTCGCCCAGGCCGGCCTGCAATCCCACATCTCCGCCCAGCGGCAGGATGCAGGAGAGCTTGCGCGCCCCGGAATTGTCCGCCACCTGAAGCATCGTCCGCATTCCGATCATACTTCCACCTCCGGAACCGGCGCGGCCGTGGTCGCCCTGGCCACTACTTCCACCACCCGCCAGCGCTTGCGCGCGCTCAGGGGGCGGGTCTCCTCAATCCGCACCGTATCGCCCACCCGGCACTCGTTCTTTTCGTCGTGGGCAAGAAAATTCTTCGACCGCCGCACCACGCGCTTATAGAGCGGATGAATCACCTGCCGCTCGACGGTAATCACCACCGTCTTCTGCATTTTATTGCTGGTGACGACTCCGACTTTTTCCTGCCGTTTTCCCGGCCCGGCGCTCTGCGCCTGTACGCCCGCTGATTCTGTCACCGTTCACCTACTTCGTCTGGGTTGCGCCCATCTGGCGTTCTTTCACCAAGGTTTTGACCCGGGCAATTCCCTTGCGCAGCTCACGCACGGTGGTGAGATGCTCGGTCTGCCCACTGGCCATTTGAAACTTCAGGCGGAAGAGCTGATCGGAAAATTCGCGCTCGCGAGTCTTCAACTCGTCGTCGGTCCACTCCCGCATCTTCTCCGCGGGCCACTTCCATCGCTTGTCCTTCGCCAGCTTCATGATTTCTCCAAGTCGGCTAAACTGCTTCCGCGCGCGAAACAAACTTGGTGGGCAGCGGCAGCTTGTGGCTCGCCAGGCGCATCGCCTCGCGCGCGTCCGCTTCCGGCACGCCTTCCATCTCAAACAGCACCCGGCCGGGCTTCACCACCGCCACCCAGAATTCCGGCGCGCCCTTACCTTTTCCCATACGGGTTTCGGCGGGCTTCTTGGTGACCGGCTTATCGGGGAAAATCCGGATCCACAGCTTTCCCCCGCGCTTAATGAAACGCATGATGGCCACGCGGCTGGCCTCAATCTGCCGGTCGGAAATCCACCCCGCCTCCATGGCCTTGAGTCCAAAGTCGCCAAAGGACAGATCGGACCCGCGCCACGCCTTCCCGCGCATCCGCCCGCGCTGCTGCTTCCGGTACTTCACCTTGCTTGGCATTAACATAGGTCAAATCCCAAATCCGATGTCCGTAGGGGCAACCCTTGTGGTTGCTCCCACCTGGACAGGGCGGCGACAAGGACCGCCCCTACAGCCCGATATTCTTACGCACCCGCCGGAGCGCCCGGAGATCGTTCCTGCGCCGGCGCCTCGGCGGTGTCAGCGGCTTTCTTCTCGGCCCGGTGCTTTTGCTCCAAAATCTCGCCGTTGTAAATCCAGCACTTCACGCCAATCACGCCGTAAGTGGTGTGCGCTTCGGCTTGCCCGTAATCGATATCCGCGCGCAGGGTGTGCAGCGGCAGGCGGCCTTGCAGGTACCACTCGGTACGGGCAATTTCCGCGCCGTTCAGGCGGCCGCCGCAGCGAATTTTGATTCCCTTGCAGCCAAACCGCAGCGCCGAATCCACAGACTTGCGCATCGCCCGGCGGAACGCCACGCGCTTTTCGAGTTGCAGGCAAATCGCTTCCGCCACCAGTTGCGCATTCAATTCCGGGCGGTGCACTTCCTGGATATTGATGGGCAAAACTTCGCGCCCCGTGCGCTTCTGGATCTCCTGGCGTAGGCGGTCGATTTCCGCGCCCTTGCGCCCGATGATGATGCCGGGCCGCGCGGTGTGAATCGTCACCTTCAGCTTGTTGCCCGGCCGCTCGACCTCAATCGACGCCACGCCCGCGGCTTTCAGCTGGTCGCGCAGGCGTTTCTTGAGCTTCAGGTCCTCGTGGAGAAGTTCGGCGTAGTCCTTCTTGGCAAACCACCGCGACTTCCACGTTTTGTTGTATCCCAGGCGAAACCCGAATGGATGAACCTTCTGACCCACTCCCTGCCTCCTTATCGGCCCGCGAGGCGAAGCGAATTTCGCCCCCGGCCGAGAACGATTCGGCCCTACGCTTCTTCCGGCGCTTCCACGACCAAAGTTATCTGGCTCGTCCGGCGTTGATAGCGGTAGGCGCGGCCCATGGGCGCCGGGCGCACGCGCTTCTGCCGCGGACCCTCATTCACGAACGCCCGCGCCACCACCAGATCGTCAACGTCCAAATTCTCCGACTTCTGCTCGGCGTTGGAAACCGCCGAGCGCAGAATCTTTTCCACATCGCGCGTAATCCGCTTCTTGGTGAAATTCAGAATGCCGAAAGCCTCGCTAACGCTTCGGCCGCGAATCTGGTCAATCACCAGGCGGGCTTTCTGCGGCGAAATTCGAACGTATTTGTACGTGGCACTCGCTTCCATCGATTCACCTGCCGAAGTTAGCTGGCGCCTCCGGCGCCGGACGCGGGCGCTGCGGGCTTGGCTGCTCCCGCCGCTCCACCCACCGGCGGGGGCGCCGCTGCTGCTGCCGCCTTCTCTGCCGCAATCTTCACGCCGTGGCCCTTGAACGTGCGGGTGGGCGAAAACTCACCCAGCTTGTGTCCCACCATGTTCTCCGTGATGTACACGGGAATAAACTTCTTGCCGTTATGAACGGCCAGCGTGTGCCCCACCATCTCAGGCACAATCGTGGACCTTCGCGACCAGGTCTTTACGACTTTCTTCTCGAACCGCCGGTTGAGCAGCTCGATCTTCTTCATCAAGTGGTCATCCACAAAAGGACCTTTTTTGAGCGACCTTCCCACTTCATCCTCCCGCTATTTCTTCTCACGCCGCTTGACGATATAGCGATCCGTTGCCTTGTTGTTGCGCGTTTTATAGCCGCGCGTGGGCTGGCCCCACGGCGTCACCGGATGGCGCCCGCCGGAGGTCTTGCCCTCGCCGCCGCCCAGCGGATGATCGACCGGATTCATGGCCACGCCGCGCACCGTGGGCCGGATTCCCATCCAGCGCTTGCGCCCGGCCTTGCC
>JASHSC010000606.1 GCA_030036915.1 Terriglobia bacterium | reverse complement strand
TTCTTGCCCATTCACATTGCTCCGGCAGTGAGTCCGATATTTCTGGACAATCCGGCGCTCGAAATCGGCTGGTACGACAAAGCGAGCGGCGAATTGCGCGATTACGCTGTTCAGTACCTCGACCTCGGCAAGCCGAACCCTGCCTGGACCACGGAATACATTTTCAGTCAGGCCTATGGATTGCCGCGCCCCAACCTTGCCGCGCTCGAAGCCCTGAGCGGCGAGATTCGCGCCGGCAATCCCGAAACCGGCGTAGGAAAGCAATACGACACCTACTATGGCGCGGGAGTGAGCATCTTCATTACTCCCGGCAACTGGATCGATTACTCCTGCGCACTCACTGCGACCACTCTTTCCACCTTCAATCAGTGCGTAGGCACTCAGAGATAACCTCATGTTTGACTCGCTGACCGTCCATCGTTTGCATTTCGCTTACACCATTACCTACCACTACCTGTTTCCGCAGCTCACCATGGGGCTGGCGCTGCTCATCGTAATTCTGAAGACGCTTGCGCTGCGAACCGGCGATGAGCACTACAACCAGGCGGCGCGCTTCTGGGCGCACATCTTCGGAATCAATTTCGCCATGGGCGTGGTGACGGGCATTCCCATGGAATTCCAGTTCGGCACCAACTGGGCGCAATTTTCGCGCGCGGCGGGCGGCGTGATTGGCCAGACGCTGGCGATGGAAGGCGTGTTCTCCTTCTTTCTGGAGTCGAGTTTCCTGGGCCTTTTTCTTTTCGGCGAAAAGCGCCTGGGTCCGCGCGGGCACTGGTGGGCGGCGTTTCTGGTTTTCCTGGGCTCGTGGATCTCCGGATATCTGATCATCGCCACGGACGCCTGGATGCAGCACCCGGTGGCGTACCGAATGTCCGCGCAGGGCGAAATCCAGCTCGCGAGTTTCTGGGGCCTGCTGCTGAATCCCTGGGCGCTGTGGCAATACGCTCATAACATGAGCGGCGCGGTGATTACGGGATCGTTTGTGATGGCCTCCATCGGAGCGTTCTACCTTCTGACCAAGCAATTTGAGCTTCACGCTAAAAGCTTCGTGCGCGTGGGCGTGATCGTGGGGCTTGCGGCGGCGCTTTTCCAAATCTTCCCGAGCGGGGATGGTCAGGGCCGCATGCTGGCCGAGCACCAGCCGGTGACACTCGCGGCCATGGAAGGATTGTTTGAGACGCAGCGCGGCGCGCCCATCGCCCTCATCGGCCAGCCCGACCTTCAGAACAGGCGGCTGGATAATCCCCTCGAAGTGCCGCGCGTCCTCAGCTTCCTCACCTATCGCCGCTGGATGTCGGAAGTGAAGGGGCTCGACGTCTTCCCGCAGCAGGACTGGCCGGACAATATTCCGCTGCTTTACTACAGCTACCACATCATGGTAGGGCTCGGGACCATCTTCATCGCCATCATGCTGCTGGCCGCATGGAAACTGCGCAGGGGAACGCTTTACACCTCGCGGGGAATTTTGTGGGCGCTCATGCTCTCGCTGCCTTTTCCCTACATCGCCAACACAGCAGGATGGATGACCGCGGAATTCGGCCGCCAGCCCTGGCTGATTTACGGATTGATGCGCACGTCGCAGGGTGTGTCGCCGCAAGTTTCCTCCGGGAATGTGTGGTTCACGCTGATCGGTTTCATGGGATTGTACACGGTGCTGAGCATCCTGTTTTTGTTTCTGGTCTATCGCGTCATTGAGCACGGACCGGAAGAGGAATCGGCTGTTGGCTAGATATGCAAACGGGAAACTGGAAACTTGAAACTGGAAACTCGGACCGACTATCCAGTTTCGAGTTTCCGATTTCCAGTTTCTGAGTTTCCAGCCACCAACCACTGCTCAAGCGAAGGAGCCTTAGAACATGCCCACCACCTGGTTCTGCCTGATCGCCGTCATGATTGCCATGTACGTGGTGCTTGACGGCTTCGACCTCGGCGCCGGCGCCATTCATCTCTGGGTCGCGAGAGACGACGGCGAGCGGCAGCAGGTGATTCGCTCCATCGGCCCGGTGTGGGACGGCAACGAAGTGTGGCTGATCGCAGCGGGCGGCACTCTGTACTTCGCTTTTCCGGCGCTTTATGCCTCGAGCTTCAGCGGATTCTATCTGCCGCTCATGATCGTTCTCTGGCTCTTGATTCTGCGCGGCATTGCGGTGGAGTTCCGCGGTCACCTTACCGCCGCCCTGTGGCTGAAATTTTGGGACGTGGTCTTTGCCGGCTCGAGTCTTCTGCTCGCGGTTTTCTACGGTGCGGCGCTCGGCAACGTGGTGCGCGGCGTTCCGTTGAACGATCAGGGATACTTCTTCGAAGCGCTTTGGACCAACTTCCGCCTCGGGCCGAATACCGGCATCCTCGATTGGTACACGCTCATCGTGGGCGCGGCGGCACTGGCGACGCTGGCGTTGCACGGCGCGCTTTGGGTGGCGCTGAAAACCGAAGGGCCTGTGCAGGCGCGCTCGCGATTCCTCGCGCAGCGCATTTGGTGGATCACCCTTGTCCTTACCATCGTGGTCACGGCGGTTACATTTGCCATTCAGCCGGAAGTTCCCGCCAACCTGACCTTGCATCCCTGGGGCTATGTTTTTCCCGCGTTCGCTTTGCTTGGCCTTGCTGGAATGGCGTGGTTCATGCGCAAGCAGGACGACCTGAAGACCTTTCTCGCCTCATGCACTTACATCGCAGGCATGCTCACCAGCGTCGTTTTCGGATTGTATCCGCTGGTTCTGCCCGCCAGCACCAAGCCGGAATACTCGCTGACGATCGCGAACGCCAAAGCCGGCGACTACGGCCTGCGCATCGGCCTGGTGTGGTGGATCATCGGCATGGCCTTGGTGACGGCTTACACAATTTATGTTTATCGAAGCTTTTCCGGGAAGGTCCGTGCCGATGCTGGTGAAAAGGGATATTAGACTTTTTGTCCATATCTGTTTCTTTTCAACAACTTCCCAGCTTCGTTTTTGAAAATCGTCATTTCCGAGTCTTTATTTTCAATAAGTTCCCAGC
>JASHSC010000605.1 GCA_030036915.1 Terriglobia bacterium | reverse complement strand
GAGCGGTGTGCCGCTGGCCACGTCCTTCATGTAAACGATGCGCGACTTGAAGGTGAGGACCGGCTCGAGTTCCGGCACCTTGGGCAATTCCTGCCCGGGCGGCACAATTAACGGCAGGCAATAGCCATAAAGGAGCGCGCCCACACGAACGAGGTTTTCAGGAAACATTCGCCCGGTCATCAGAGCGGCACTGTTGGAGACATGAATCCATTCCGGCTCCACCTGCAAGCAGCGTAACTGCGCAAGCGCCGCCGCAAACCGCTCGCCCTGCTCATCGGTCTGCGAGGCCACGAGGTCCTCCGCCGAGGCGAGGTGCGTAAAGAGGCCTTTCATTTCAAGCCCCTCAAGTTCGCGATAGTGGTTCACGAAAGCGGTGACGCGGTCGAGCGGAAGGCCCAAACGGCCCAGCCCCGTATCAACCTTCAAATGGAACTCGATGGGCCTGCCGTAGCGGCGAGCGCATTCCGCGTAGGTGTCAAGCCGCATGGTGGAAGAAATCGACGGCGTAAGGCGATACTCGACTAGATGTGCAGGGTCGCTCATGTAAAGGCCGCCGAGCAAAAGCACGGGCTGCCGGATTCCTGCCGCGCGCAATTCCAGTGCCTCCTCAACGGTTGCCACGCCGAACCAATCCACGCGACACTCGGCCAGGCACTTAGCAACGGGAACGGCGCCGTGCCCGTAGGCATCAGCCTTGATTACCGCCATTACTTTGCGCTTACCTGCGAGCTCGCGAACTCGCTGGAAATTCCGCCGCAGCTTGGAGAGAGAAATTTCGACCCAGGTTGGGCGCAGAAGTTTATCGGTAGGTGGATTCACAAGTTTTTACTCGGGGCCTTCGTGAAGTGATTTGGCTTACATGATGACACCCGCTTCACTTATCCGAATTCCTCGCCGCTCGCTTGTATGACGTTCTCGAATCGAACGTGTGGCCTTATAAATACAAGCGGGACTTTTCCTGTCGGGCCGTTCCTCTGTTTCTCTACTCGAAGCTCCACGGGGACGCCGATCTGGTCTGAGAGATCGCCGTCTTTTTCGGAACCCTTCGGTTTCTCTCTGGATATGAACATGACCACATCTGCATCCTGCTCTATGGAACCGGATTCACGCAAATGCCAAAGCTCCGGTTTGCCTCCCGAGTGCATCTCCGGTGCACGGCTCAATTGCGATAGAGCAACGACAGGGACATTGAGCTCCTTCGCAATGCTCTTAAGTCCCCGAGAGATGAAACTGACTTCCTGAGTGCGGTTTTCAAAGCGCGTGCCCGGTGTTCCTCCGCTCAGTAGTTGCAAGTAGTCAACAATTAGTAGATCGAGCCCCTTCTTCTCCGCTTGCACGCGTCGCGACTTAGCACGGACCTGCATAAGGCTCAACGCAGGTGTGTCCTCGATTAGGAGTGGCGCTTCGGCCAAGCGACCTAATACCGGAGTCATTTTGGCCCAATCTTCTCTGCTTAGAAAACCTGTTCGCAGCTTGTGACTGTCAACTCGTGCCTCTGAACACAGTAGTCGTATCAAGAGAGATTCCTTACTCATTTCCAACGAAAATATCCCAACCACCTTCCGGTTCTCAGCAGCCGCATAGGCGGCAATATTCAGGGCAAGGGCAGTTTTCCCCAGGGATGGGCGGGCCGCAATGATTATTAGGTCTCCCGGCTGGAACCCGGATGTTAAATTGTCCAGTTCTACAAATCCTGTTTCAATGCCGGTAACACGTTGGCCGCGGTCGAATAGATTATCTATCGTACCAAAACTAGACTTGAAAATTTCCTTTATTCCCCGGAAACCAGATACCACTTTGTCCTGGCCGATCTCGAACACCTCGGCCTGTGCCATATCGATCAGCGCCACGGGGTCCTCGGTGCCTTCGAAGCATCGAGCCAAACTGTTGTTTGCTGCATTTATCAGCCGTCGAAGTAGTGATTTCTCCTTGACGATACGCAAATACTCCGGGATCGCGGCCGTCGTTCCGATCGGAATTCCATCTGTAAGCTGGGTCAGGTAAGCGGCCCCCCCCGCCTTTTCTAGAATGCCCTCTTTTGAAAGCTCCTCCGCAAGTGTTACCACATCGATTGTCATATTTTTCTCTGACAATTCGGACATTTTTTCGAAGATTAAGCGATGGCGTTCACTGTAGAGGTCGTTCTTCTTAATGACTTCCAGTGCTTGGTTAAAAACGTTATTGTCCAGGATTATTGACCCCAGTAGAGCACGCTCCGCTTCTAGGTTATGAGGTAGGGTTCTTTCCGTAGTAGGCGCAACCGGCAAGATGGATTCCTTCCAGGGGATAGTATCCCTTTTTAGCTGTACAAAAGCAAAAGTGGCCCAGCTTTTATATTTTTGAAGGCAAAGTGTCTCATGCCAATATGCATCCGGCAATACCTGCCGCGATTACCGGACAATATCCTGTGGAAAAAGCCTGAAAAGTTGTTAACAAATAACGTCAACCTGTGGAAATGTATTCCAGGCTAGGCTCGCGTGAAGTTGCCTGTCTCCCGCAGTGGGAACCAACGCAACTACCTGAAGGGGGGCCGACCAACCTGCGAGTTATCCTTGCTCGTCGGTGCCTAGAGCAGACTGAGCAGCCTCTTCATTTGTCTTCGCTGGCTCTGGGTTGGGAGATTCCTTGGGAGCAGCAGCGGCTTCAGCGCCGGCCTTGGCGTGGGCTTCGGCTGCGGCCTGGATATTGGCCTTTGATTCCTCGTCAGGCTCCACAACCACTTTTACTGTGGCGATCACTTCGCGATGGAGTTTGACGGGAATGCTGTATTCGCCCAGAACTTTGATGGGCGAGCCGAGGCTGATCTTGCGCTTGTCAATGTGATAACCCTGGGCAAGAAGCTTTTCGGCGATGTCGCCTGAGGTGACGGAGCCAAAGAGATTGCCTTTTTCGCCGGTTTTGCGAATCAATGTGACACTCGCACCGGCCAGGATTGTGGCGAGGTCGGCGGCATCAGCCTTTTCCTTCGCTTCCAGCTTGAGGAAGCGGACGCGCTGCTGCTCCACCCATTTTTTGTTTTGAGGCGTGGCGGCCAGCGCCAGTTTCTTGGGCAGCAAGTGGTTGCGCCCGTAACCATCGGCCACTTTCACCAGTTGGCCGCGGCTTCCAAGTTTATCAATATTTTCAAGAAGGATAACTTCCATATCTAAACTCCTGTCAACAGTATACGGAATGCGGTAAACAGGATACGGGCGCCGCCATTGGGTGTGCCGCATGCCGTCTACCGTTTGCGGACCTACCACCTACCCGCCTGCCGCGAACGGCAGCAGAGCGATGTTCCGCGCGCGCTTAATGGCTTCGGTCAGCGCCCGCTGGTGGGTGGAGCAGGTGCCGGTGAGGCGGCGAGGCAGAATCTTGCCGCGTTCGGCGACGAATTCGCTCACCATGCGAACGTCCTTGTAATCGATGACGTCGATTTTCTCCGAACAGAATTTGCACACCTTGCGCCGGCGAAAGTACTGCTTGCGGCCGCCGCCGGGGCCTCCGGGCGGACCTTCGCGCCGCGGCGGACGGTCACCCTGGGGCGGGCCTTCTTTGGGACCTGGCATATTCGTTTGCTCCTTTAAACCTGCGCGTTCTCCACGGGAAGAGCAGGCGCAGCGGGCGCGGGAGCCGGCTTGCTCTTGCGGCGCTTAGCCTCCTGCTTGGCCCGCAGAGCCTTGAATTTCTCCGCGCGCTGAAGAATCTCATCCGTGCAGATGGTAAGGTGCTTGATCACCGTATCGGTCACCTTCAACCGGCGCTCAAATTCCTTCACCGTGTCTCCCGTGCCCTGCACGTGGAAGAGAATATAAAAACCCTCGCGCTGCTTGTGAACACGGTAAGCGAGCCGGCGGCGGCCCATTTTTTCAACTTTCTCCACCCTGCCGCCCGCACCCGCCACCACGCCCTCCATCTGCGTGATGAGTTTTTGAACATCGTCGTCCGCCACGTCGGGCCGGACGATAAAGATCATTTCGTAATTACGCATGTGACCTCACAGATCCTGAACCTTGCGATTAAAGCGATTCATTGCCCTTTGCACACCTTCGGAAAGAATGACGCGCACTGCTTCCTCGGACAGCACGAGCATTTCCTCCACTTGCTTCTCATCCGACGGGCGAAACGGCTGGAGGAGGTAGGAAACGTAATCCTCCACTCCCCTTTCCGGCCGAACACCCAAGCGAAGTCGCGGGAAATCAGCCGTCTCGAGAGCACCGATGATGGACTTCATCCCGTTATGTCCGCCGGCGCTGCCGCGGGGCCGAATGCGCAACATTCCCAGCGGCAAATCGATCTCATCCACCAGCACCAGCAAATCCCGGGCGGTCAAATCATAGTTTCGAAGGAGCCGGACCACCGCCAAACCGCTCAGGTTCATGTAGGTTTGCGGCTTGGCCAGCACCACGTGCTCACCGGCCATCTCCGTTGAAACCGTCAGCGCCTGCCCTTCGTGCCGCGACAGGTGCTTGCCGCAAGCATCGGCCAGGCGGTCAATCGCCTTGAACCCCAGGTTGTGGGGCGTGTGTTGGTACTCGTAACCGGGGTTCCCCAAACCGACAATCAGCTTCACACAACATCCGAAATTCGAAATCGGAAACTCGAAACTCGTTGTTGAAGGCCCACATTACCCGAATTCGTTCCCGCGAGCGAATTCCGGATCCTGAGTTTCGGTCCTCCGGAATTCCTATTTCCCTTTCTCTTTTTCCTTCTTCTCGCCCTTCTCCTTTTTGTCCTTGTCTTCGGTGGCTTCCCCTTCCTCGCCCTCAACTTCCGCCTTGCCCTTGCGGATGACCTCCGGCTCAGCGGGCGCAGCCTCGGCTGTCTCCGCAGGCTTCTCCTCTTCCGCCTTGAGCGTCACCACGTGCGCCACTACCCGGTTCGGGTCGGTAAGGACTTTCACCTTGGGGCCAATGGGCAGGTCGGCGACGCGCAGGTTGTGCCCCAGCGTGAGCGGGGAAACATCTATGGTGATGGCTTCGGGAATGTCGTCGGGAAGGCATTCCACCTCCACCTCGCGCAGGATGAATTCAAAGATGCCGCCCTGGAGTTTCACGCCCTCAGGCTCACCAGTGACGTGAATGTCCACTTTCAATTTCAATTTGGTGTCGTGTCCGATGCGCACCAGGTCAACGTGCAGCAATTTGCCGTGCACAGGCTCCGCCTGGCAATCGCGAATCATCGCCCGGGAAGGGGCCTTGCCGCGAACTTGTAGGGTGAAGATGGCGTTATGGCCCGACTCCGAGTGGAGAATGTCGCGGATGATCTCCGGATCGACCGCCACCGGAATGACCGGTCCACCCCCTCCATAGACCACGCCCGGAATGCGTCCGGCGCGGCGCGTGCGGCGTGCGGCGTTCTTGCCAAAATCCTCCCGCGGCTCTGCTTCCACCGTAAATGCCTGACTCATGGCTTCTCCTTACGAATAATGAAACCTGAAACTGAAGATCGGAAACTAGAGCTTTTCGCGGAAAGCCACGATGTACAAATTTCCAGTTTCCGTCCTTAGATGAAAAGTTTGCTCACGGACGTCTCATCATGAATCGAGCGGATCGCGTTCGCGAGCAGCTTTGCAACACTCAGAACTTTTATTCTGCCGCATTGCTGCGCCTCGGGTGACAGCGGAATAGAATTTGTCGCCACCACCTGTTCCAATGGCGCTTCGCAGATTTTCTTGAGGGCTTGGTCGGCAAACACCCCGTGCGTGCAGCAAGCGTAAACTTTTTCCGCGCCCTTTTCCTTCAGCGCCTGGGCGCCCTGGGCAAGTGTTCCGGCGGTATCGATCATGTCGTCCACCAGCAAACACGTTTTGTTCCTGACATCGCCAATCACGTTGAAGACTTCCACGGTATGCGCGTCCTCGCGGCGCTTGTCGATGATCGCCAAAGGAACGTTCATGCGCTTGGCAAATCCCCGTGCGCGCTCCACGCCTCCGGTGTCCGGTGAAACCACCACCAGGTTTTTCAGCCGCAGCCGGCGGAAGTACCCCACCGTGACGGGCGTGGCGTACAGGTGGTCCACCGGAATATCGAAAAAACCTTGAATCTGCCCGGCGTGAAGCTCCAATGCCAGAACGCGGTCAGCGCCGGCGGAAGTAAGCAGGTCGGCCACCAGTTTGGACGAAATCGGAACCCGCGGGCGGTCTTTCCGGTCCTGCCGGGCATAGGCAAAATAGGGCATCACCGCGGTGATTCGCGCCGCCGATGCGCGGCTGAGCGCGTCCAACATGATCAAGAGTTCTACCAGATTGTCGTTCACCGGGCGGCAGGTCGGCTGGATAACAAAAACATCCGCGCCCCGCACGTTCTCGAGCACTTGCAGCCGTACTTCGCCGTCCGGAAAGCGCCCTACTTGGGCCTTGCCTATCGGCACGCGCAGCTCCTTACAAATCTCCTGAGCCAGCGCCGGGTGGGCATTCCCCGTGAAGATTTTCAGCGTGTGGTGGTTGCCCCGGCTTTTCATCGCGCCCTTCCACGTCTGCTCGGCCTTGCGAATTCTGGCTGGGAGGCCTGGATTCGAACCAGGGTTCCATGCTCCAAAGGCATGTGTCCTACCACTGGACGACCTCCCAAAGAAAATTGACTCATTGAGTCATTGCTTCATTTGACCATTTTTGCAAGCCGGCCATTTTGGCGCTCAAGAGAATGCGCGGTCTTTAAAATCGCAAAATGACCAAATGGCCAAATTCCTGAATGACCAAATGACTCAATGACAAAATATTCTTCGGTGGTATTCGCTACGCACCAAAGTGCGCGTTGGAAAAACTAACCACCCTTTGGGGATGAGTTTTGAGGCGCCGGCCATCAGCCGTGACGAGGGGAAGAGGGCATAAATCGCAGATCCACTGCCCGTCAAGGAGGCGACTTCGGCCCCGGCCCGGATAAGCCGGCGCTTCAATTGCGCCAGCTCAGGCCACCTCGCGAAAACGACG
>JASHSC010000604.1 GCA_030036915.1 Terriglobia bacterium | reverse complement strand
ACAGAATCCTATGGAGTTCTGGGCCGTGGCGACTCAGCCTGCCACCGACAATGGGCTGGGGATGGCGGTGGCATTGGCGGAGGGAGAGTTGGCCACATTCCAACGGCTTGCTTCCCGAAACCCTGAGGTGTTCCGAAGGCCAAGGTTGATCCCATGGCTGCGCTCAGGTACGAGTGAACGTCCCTTCCACAAAGCGGATATAGCGTTTAGGAGAGGAGTCAACTGGGAGGGCTGGAGCGCGCTTCCTTGCCGCGGGCTTTAACGGCGTACATATCCTGGTCGGCTTCATTCATAATTCCATCGACAGTCTTCCCCGGTGCCCACTGCGTCGATCCCACGCTGAGCACGAGCTTGAAATCCTTCAAATGCTCGCCCTGGTTCCAATCCTGCACATAGCGGGTGATGCGGCTTTTGACGACCTCCACATCCTCAATGGGGGAATCGGCAAGAATGACCAAAAATTCGTCCCCGCCATAGCGGATGACCGCGTCGGAGCCGCGCACGGCGGATTTAAGGATCGTGGCCACTTCCAGCAGCACGAAATCCCCCGTGGTGTGGCCGAAGCGGCTGTTGATGGTGCGGAAATCGTCCACATCGATCATCAGGAAGCTGAGGGGCTTTTTCAGCCGCTCGGCCCGGCTGCTGTATTTCTTCAGCATATCGTCCATGATGCGCCGCGTGTAAACCTCGGTCAGGGGATCGGTAAAGGATTGCAGGCGCAGAAGCTCGCTGTGAATCGCCGTGGAGATCACCTCCCCTCGGGTTTTTCGGAGCTTCAAGCGGCTGGTGATCATGTAACTATTGAAAAGAGCCAAAAGGGCCACCAACCCCACAAAGAGCTCGCGGGAAACCGTAACCTCAAAGTGCAGATTGCCGCTGCGCAGAATGGCGCTTGGAAAAAGAATTGCCACCAAACCCGTGGCCACAAGGATGCCTGTGCCCACCACGATGACCCAGAGCTCAAAATCACGCTTCTCCAGGGCCATCAATTGCTCGCTGAGCTTGGCCAGGATGCTATCCTGTCTAGTTGCGTCAGGTTCCATTCGTACCTATACCTTCTTTCGCGCGCCTAGTTGCAGTTTTGAGGGAGGTCAGTGAGGAAGCGCCCCCGCGCCCTGGCTCCGCTTTGAGAGTTGCATAATATCTTATACACAATCCCCACGCAAGAAACTTTTCAGGTGGGTAGCGGTGTAGTTCGGAATTTGCAGCGGTGGGATCGACTCTAGAATTGATGCCGTTCTGTATTGGAAAAAAGGGCTTGATAAGCAATCCGTTGATCAGCCCGATATATCAGGGCCTAAGGCCAAGGTATCGATAGTGGAACTCCGTCTTTGGTTGAACGTCAAGCTATTCCCAACACGTTCCGGCCATCGTTGAATCGCCTTCTGCTACAATCTCACTCCAGGATGGAGGAGCAGAAACCAATTCTGGTGGTTGCCGGCATCATACCGAAGGATGGGCGAGTCTTGATTTGCCAAAGGCGGAGCTCCGACCCTTATGGGCTTCAGTGGGAATTTCCCGGAGGCAAAGTTAGGGACGCAGAGACCCTGCCCGAGGCGCTGCGGCGAGAACTGGAAGAAGAACTGGCGATCGAAGCGCAAGTGGGCGGCGAAATCTTTCGCCTGCGCCACCATTATCCCGACCGCTATGTGGAAGTAGCCTTCTTTGTGGTACCGCACTACATAAACGAAGTTCGCAATTGCGTATTTGAAGCCATTGAGTGGGCTCCTCGCGCGCGCCTTCCGCAGTACAATTTTCTGGAAGCCGACCGCGACCTGGTCCATCGCCTGGCTAAGGGGGAACTTGTTTAGGGCGAAACTCAAAAGTCGAAATTTGATGCTTGCCTTTCCGGCAGGGGGCCGTGCCCTGACGGGCCGGAGTTTCGTCAAGTCGAACTTCGGACTGTTCCTCATTTCCGCTCTGCTGTATCCGGCCGCCCTTCTGCAAGCGCAAGTGGAAACCGTGGAGGGCCCACCCTCCGCCGTTCACTGGGTCAGTTATGGCCATGTGGAGGGCCATCTGGCATTGAAGTATTCATCTGCGGGCGCGTTTTCTCCCGACTCTTCCCTGCTCGCCGTGGCCTCGGACGAGAAGGTGCTGCTGATGAACCTGCTCTCCGGCAACGGACCGAAAGTTTTGAAGCCGCGCGTGCCGGAAGTCGATGACCTGGAAATCCACTCCGCGAATTTCCTCGAACCCAACCGCCTGTTTCTGCTGGCGAATGGGTTATTCCACGTAAAGGGGCAGCGGCCGCATCCCACTCCCCTGTTGGCGTTTCAGTGGGACACGACCGAAGATCAATTGCAGGGAAAGCTGAACGAGGTGGGAGCCAAGGGCGGGTTTAGCCCAGCTCGCTATTTTCCCATGATCGGTTATCTGGTTTTATATAAAGACGGCAGCTTCGACCTGTGGAACCCACGGACCAGCCAGGGTGGATCGCTGCCCATCCCCGACCTCACTCAAGTCCCCAATCTCTTCGATTTCTCGCCCGACGGCCATTGGCTGCTTCTGGCGCAGATTCAAACCACCTCGGGCGAAGATCCTTCCGTTGTGGATGCGCGGACCCACAAGTTCGTCGATGCCCTGCACGGGCACGAAGGCACCGTGTTGAGCATGGCCTTCTCTCGAGACTCCAAAAAAGTGGTGACGGGCTGCGAAGACGGCAAGGTGCGAGTTTACTCCGTGGGCGATTGGAAACTTCTCCAGACCCTCGTTGGGCATAAGGGAGCCGTGCATCGCGCGGAATTTTCGCCGGACGGCAAGTGGATCGTTTCCGCCGGCGAAGACCAAACGATCCGCGTCTGGTCCGCAGATGACGGAACGCTTCTGCAAACCCTCCAGGAAAGCCAGAACCCGCTGCTTACCGTCGCTTTCTCACCCGACAGTCGTTTTATCGCCGCATCATCGGAGAGTCAGGTTTTGATTTGGAAGGGGCAGTGATTAGGGGATGAGGGACAAGGGAACCGATTACAATGTGCATTGATAATCTACGATTCATTCACCTCCTGGCCCATCCCCCTTCACCCGCGCACCACCGACTTGTGCTAAAATTTACTTTGACCGGAATAATCAAGGGTTGGCGCGCAA
>JASHSC010000603.1 GCA_030036915.1 Terriglobia bacterium | reverse complement strand
TTGATGGCCGCAACGCTTCCCACGGAGATGCCGGCCAGGCGCACTTGCGCCCCTTCACGCAAATCTCCGGCTCCTGGCAGGAAGGCCTTCAGATCGTAGTGCCGGGTGAAAAATCCCCCCTGGCCGCTGATGAAGAAGATCGAGATGGCCAGAACTGCGAGGCTGGCCACCGCCATGACGCCGACTCGAAGCTGGGCCCACTGCACACGCTGCTGTTGAGGCATAGTTGGTCTCCTCCGCGAAGTCCATACCTCTATTATTGTAGTTCATCTGCTATGGGATGAGGGAATTGGGGGACTGGTTGCGGGATACGGGGTGCTTTCAAGTTGGGTGGGGATCAGGTCAGGAATTTCCGCACATAAGGGTCAGGCGAGTGGGTGAAATCCTGCTCGTTGCCATGAAAATTGACTTCGCCGTCGCGCAGCATCAGGAAGTGGGTTGCGGGGCGGGGCGGGGCCGCGCCGTTCGCGGGCACCAGAGTTTGCTTTTCGTCGGAATAGACGGAATTCACCAGCTCGTAGGCGTCCTGCAAGCGTTGCGTGACCACCACGGAAGTGACGTGCTGCAAATCGCGCATTTTGGCGATGAGCACATTGATGGTGAGGCAAGTTACCGGGTCGAGACCACCGGTGGGTGAATCGTAGAGCATAATCTCCGGGCTGCTGATGATGGTGCGGGCAATGGCCACGCGGCGACGCATTCCGCCGGAAAGCTCGGCGGGGGATTTTTCGATGGCGGCTTCCATTTCCACAAAGCGCAGCACCTCACGCACGCGCTGTTCCAGGGTGGCCTCATCGGCCAGATGCTCTTCGCGCAGGCGATAAGCGACATTTTCAAAAACCGAAAGCGAATCGAACAGCGCTCCCTCCTGAAAGACAATTCCCATTCGCCGGCGCAGCGGCTGAAGGTCGTCTTCCGATAGAGGCACAAGGTCCTGCCCTTTAATCAACACCTCGCCGGAGTCGGGCTTGAGGAGGCCCAGCATCACCTTCAGCAGAACGGACTTTCCCGAGCCCGTCACGCCCAGCAGGAACATGGTCTCGCCCTCGCCGAGGGCGAAGGAAATATTGTTCAGCACCCGCTTGCTCTCAAAGGAGAGGGAGACATTGCGAAGCTCAATGGCTGAATTCATAGATTCATCCCCCGGCAAAGCCGGGAAGCTGTGAAAAATTTGGTCCAAGCAATCACATCGTAGGGGCAACCCTTGTGGTTGCCTTAGGGCGGCGACGAGGGCCGCCACGACGTTTGGATATTCTCACAACTTCGGGAGCTTTGCGGTGTCTGGCCCCTCAGAGGCTCCGGTCCGCCCCCGCCAAGAGACCCCTCACCCCAACTCCCCAGGGGAGAGGGAAGAGGGGAGAAGAGGTAATCGGGCGATGGGCCATTTCGATACGATGAGCGGCGGCGCATCGCTGATTCCCTGAACTGTCAAACTTCGGCTGCCTCTCCGGCAAAGCCGGGGGATCTCCCCACGGATTAGGACTCGGGCTAAAGCACAAGGAACACGATGTTCGGCCCAAGTGGCCTAGGATCGGTGAAGATTTCGCTCCTTCTTCCTTTTGGCATCCTCAAAAGAATCCGATTCCTACCAGCAACTTGGTGATGAAAAAATCCACCACCACAATGAGCACCGAGGCCACTACCATGGCGCGAGTGGTGGCGCGGCCCACACCCTCCGTGCCGCCCGTGGTGTGCAGGCCCTGGAAACACCCCACCAGGGAGATGATGACCGCGAAGAAAAAGGGCTTCATCAGGCCCTGGGTGACGTCCTGGAAGGTCAGCGCTTGGTAGGCGGAGGTCCAATACTCTTCCGTGGTCAGGTGAACCGTATAAAAGCTAACGAAATAGCCTCCCAACATGCCGGCAAAATCCGCCAGGATGGTGAGCAGGGGGAGGGTGGCCACGGTGGCGGCGAGGCGCGGGATAACGAGCTTGCGCAAGGGATCGGTGCCCAAAGCACGCATGGCGTCCACCTGCTCGCTCACCACCATCGAGCCGATTTCAGAGGCAATGCCGGAGCTGTTGCGCCCCGCCACCATCAGCGCCGTCAGCACCGGCCCGAGCTCCAGCACCAGGCTGAGCCCCACGACTTTGCCCATCACCCCCACCTCGCCAAATGTGCTCAGCGTGCGGTAGGATTGCAAAGCCAGAACGCCGCCCGTGAAGAACCCGATCAGAATGACGATGGGAAGCGAGCCAAAACCGATCACATCCATTTGGATGAGCGTGTCTACAAGGTAGCGGGGGCTTGTAAAAGCGTACCGGATGGAGTCAAAAAAAAGAAAGGTGAATTCCTGAACCGCCTGCACCCAGCGCTTCAAAGGACCTGTAATCATAGCTCCGATCATCGGGCTCGGTCAGTCAATCACCTTCAGGCGGCAAAAATGCCTAGAAAGCCACTGTAGCCAGCGGGGCGGGGGAAGTCAAGCAGAGCAAGGGGTAGGGTAGTGGGTCAATTTGAAATCTCGGTGTAGGGGCACCCCTTGTGGGTGCCCTGCCCCATGTCGCTGGGCTGGAGGGCAGGGACGAGCCCTGCCCCTACGGAACTCAAACTGACCCACTACGAAGGATTCAGGAGTAAGGATTCAGGATTCAGAATAGACGCCGCAACGAGCCCGCTCGATCCGTTAAATGACGATCCGCTCTCGCTGCTTGCCGCCGTACTGATTTTAGTTGCCGCCGCGCTCCTCGCCGGCTTCTTCACCGCCCGCCAAGCGTCGAGAATTGATCCCATGACCGCCATCCGGCATGAATGAAAATCTGGTAACCTATCAGTTCACCCAGCCTTGAGCGACCCCACGAGTTCGCCAAATT
>JASHSC010000602.1 GCA_030036915.1 Terriglobia bacterium | reverse complement strand
CTCGCGAACCAGACGGCTGAGGTCATCATTGGAAAGCAGAGCCAGCACCGTGAAGCCGGTCCTAACCTCACCCGAACCAAATTCGATGGACCCGATCGTCCATGCCTCGGTGAGCATTTTGACCACCGTGGGGCTCAGGGTGGGAGTTCGGGCGTTTCCCTTCTTGAGCTTGTCGAGGCTGCGCGTCAGTTCGGCGGTGAGGCGTGACTTATCGATGCCGAAGCGATTCACGATTGCGGCAAAATCGCCGTCCTGCTGATCAAGAAGCTTCATGACATAGTGTTCGACTTCGATATCATAGTTTGTGCGTGCCAGACAGAGACCGGCCGACGCCTCGAGCGTCTTACGCGTAAAGTCATTAAGCTTTCCGATCAGCGACTTTAGATTGATAGTCATTTGGGTTTCCTTCCCATAATTGAAGAATGGTTTCCGAAGCGTCGACGATCATTGGGCGCGTCTTAAGGTAAGTATGCCAGCCGAGTTGGGGAGCGTCTTCCCCTTCAGCACCCAACTCGCACATAGGAACATCCGTGTGGCCGAGGATCAGTTTAATTTCAAAATCGAATGCCCCATCCGTAAAAAATGTTGTCAGGGCACGGAGGGAGTTAAAGGCGGAGCCTTGCGGCAGGAAGTCCTGATACTGTTGCAAGGTTAATGGCCCGATCCCGATGCGCACCCGCGCGGTCTGATCCCATACCTCGTCCCCTACCACCGCCCCGACTCCCAGTTGCTCGGATTCGCCGAATCCCGCGTCGAGAGCTGTCTGGGTGTGACGATCGAGGGGATACCAACCCCCCGCGAATTGTTCCACCTGGACAGGAACTTCGAAATAGTCTCCCAAAATGCTCTGCAGCGCTTCCGCCGAACGTGGCCGTTGCGCCAGGAGACCCGCAAAATAGAGCAGCGAATCATCAGGCACGGGAAGACGGTCCTGGAGGCCGGGGGTCCCCATGCCGATTAAATCCAGCAAATGATGGGAAAACTGGTCAAGCCCCTCGCGTTCGTAGGCGACGGAAAACCGGTATTTCTCCCACGCCAGGAAAAAGAGCGAAATCATGCGGTGATTGAAGATATCGAAGAAATCAGCGGGAGATTCGTCGCCGGCGCGAATGCGCTCCCCCAGCAGTGAAGTGTAATAGAGTGGCAGGACGCCTTCCGGCCCTGTCAATCCCATGAAGTTAACCGTCATCCTGCCCACTTGATCCTTCTGGGTCCACTCGATGGATTCGATGGGGCTGGGGGGAAAGGCCATGGTGGAATGAGCGCCGAATCGGATGACCTCGGCGGTAGGAGGACTAAACCTCCCGACCGGCTCTCGATCCGGGAACAGGCGCTCGAGCAGACGGACGGCTTGAAAGAACTCGAAGAGAAAAGGCTGCTCACGGAGTTCGGTTTCCGCCGTGGAGGCGCTTACATCAGGATCACTTGGCCGGCTCGCGGTGGCCATTGTTTCATTAACCCTCTGCGTTGGCGAGTTCTGACGATAAGCTGGCTGAAACTATTAAGCGACGCATAGAGACCCAGAAATTGCTCAAGGATGGCGGCGAAGAGATATACTCCTCCTCCCGCATATTCGTCTTCATCAAACTCCAACTGCACTTGGGTCCCACGTGCAAAGGAGATTCCACCTTCGGAAATGATGCGGGCAAAATGCCGTTTGCTGCTTACGCTCACAATCCCGCCGATTTGCTTGTCTAGGTCGGCGGAATCGGAAAAATTGTAGAGCCTCAGGACTTCATGCAGGGCATCCTTGCCTTCATCGACGATGGAGAGGTAATTCAAAGTCAAATGAGAAATCAAACGCCATAGGGCATTCCGTTCCATGGGGGGGCGGAGGGTGGGAGTCGGCTTTCGCAAGGCGACTGCCCCCTTGATCGAAGCGACTCCCTCCACTTCAAAGTCGCCGCGCTCGTTCCCAAAGGGCAAACGGGTCAGAATATCGCGATTCGTACAGGTGCAATGAGCTGTGACTACCTGCGTTTCCGGGAGGCTGGTCCGCATGGAAAGGTCGACCAGAAACAGGGAGACTTCCGAACCTTCATCGCCCTTACGGGTGGATGGACGCCGCGTGGAGTACCAGAAGGTTTGTTTCTTTTCCATCAAGGTACGGTGGCGGTAGGAGTAGAACGGCTCATAGTGGGTCAATTCATGTGTCACGGGATCCGTACTGACCACATCGTCGATGGAGAAAACCTCGGTGGCCATCCTTCGTCGCGCATCGGGGATAACCGGATATTCCGACCGCCTTTGCGTCAGCAAAATCGGCTCGGCAGTCTGCGGAAACAGATTGATAATCGGCGAAGTTCCGGGAACAATTGCCTTGGCTGTAACCGCCAGGGCCAGTCTCTGGTGCCGCTCCTCTTTTTCATAGGGGGAGATCAGGAAGATGATTTCCGCTTTTCCGCCGCTCACCGCTTTCAGAGGTTGATCCAGGCCGCTCAATTCGAAAAAGAAAAATTTTTCCGGAAAGGAAAAGTATTCCTGGAGCAGCCGATAACCCTGGAAAGACCTCCGCGGATAAGGCAGCACGGACTCCGATTCCGGGAAGCCCATGGGGCGCAGCGAGCTGGGGTTGAGCGTGTGAACAGGCTTCCTGGTGTCGTCGGGGTCCCGTATAACAATTTGCCGGCAATTGTTGGAAAGCAATTCGTAGAGCGTGTTGACCACGTCACTCTCGCCGTGCAGATAGAACCGAAACGATGGCATTTGGAGCTTCTCGAAGGTGACATCCGAGAAGCCGCGAAGCTCCACCCGCAGAGCCGCTACGGCATCTGGGGAGCGAAAGGGAGGATTGAGCTTGTCCGGCGTCAGCCATTTGGCATCGGCCACCTCAATGGGCCACAGAGTGACGTCATAGCAGGTCCGAAACTTACACGGAACGCCTTCCACCGGCCGCGAGTAAAGTATTGATCCACGGGGGATGTTCAGACCCGTGGTGAGCTTGCCCTGCTCCGGGTCAAGCCGGAATTGGGCGATCGTCATTGATGGGATGGGGCGAAGAAAATGGGGATAGAGGACGTTGAGCAATCCCTCCGTAATCTGCGGGAATTCATCGTCAATTTTGAGATGGATGCGTGCAGCGAGAAAAGCAAAGCCCTCCAGGAGCCTCTCAACATGCGGGTCGTCACAGCGATTTGTATCCAGTTGCAGCCGTGAAGCGATCTTGGGGTGCTTCTCAGCGAATTCCTTCCCCATCTGCCGGAGGAAAGTGAGTTCGTTTTCGTAGTAGTCGAGGAGTTCGTCCCGCATGCTATTCGCTCTTGACCCTATATTCGCCCTTCGTCGCGTCTAACATCGTGTCAAAGAAAACCGGTTCCGGGGCGGGGTCCATGCGGAGCATCCCTTCGATGGTGAAGTGGATCCCACGCACTTCGTCGGAAGAAGGTTCGAGGTTCACCTTCACACCCATCAGCCGTGGCTCAAACATGTTGATTGCGGCTTTGATGGATTTCGTCAGGAATTCCTGGTCTTTCGGCGACCGGAGGAACAGACTAGAGGTGTCGTGAACGCCGTAATTATAAATCGAGCGTTCGACTTCCCGAAGCGATTCCGGGGGTTCTTCGATGGGGCAACGCGTATTGAAGAGCCACTCCAAGTCCCGGCGCAAGGCGGCACGCAGTTCCCGCAGCGACTGGGCCCTCAACATGGGGGGCTCCAAACTTCGTTCCGGTTCCTGATCGATGAGCCGATCCAAAACCGATAAGGTTACAGGGCCTTCCTTCTCAGCGGGTGGCATTAGCCTCCAAGACTGGTGACGGCCTGAACAGGATCGAGGCGAACGACTCTTTGGAATAATTGTTGTCGCGCCCCTTGATCGTTCTGAATTCGCACGCTGTTCTTCATAATCGTCACAAGGGCTTTGGCAATCGTTTTGGGGTTTTCCCACGATTCCAACTTATTGTTTTCAATGCTCTGCGCCAATTCGTCAATCATCTGCTGGGCAATCTGCGGTTTTCCGGCCGCAATGCAGAT
>JASHSC010000601.1 GCA_030036915.1 Terriglobia bacterium | reverse complement strand
TCTATCTTCTTGCCGGACTCTTGCAATACGATCGCTTCGTAGAGGTAGTCCCTCAGCGTCGACTGCAGGACCGTGATCTCTCTGAGCGAGGTGAACTTAGTCCATCGCGCGGCCTGCGTATGTTCTCCGATCCTTTCGAGGATGCGCTTTGGGTCCTTCAGCAGCGCACCTTTGAAGAACGAGAATGCGCACGACTCCTTGAGGGGAATAACGATAGCCACGTTCTTCTTCAGGAAGGTGAAGCAGGGTTTGCCCCACTTGAGTTCTTCGGTCAAATCGCAGTCGAGCGCGATCTTACGCAGCTTATCTGTTTCCTTCTGCCACTTCTTCGCGTAAGGAACTTTCATCGTTTCAACCTCTTCCGCCGGCGCTGAATACACTCAATTCTGCCAGTTGATTTAAGCCGGAATTTCCATTTTCGCCTCGGGTGGCGCTTGGCAGCATACATCTGATAGCCACTGAATGCGACCGTCAGGCGGGCTAGCGTCGCTCCGTCTCTCTGCTGCCTGCATAGGGGCAGTTTTTGCTCCCCCGAGGTGCTGCGAGCGCCGGAACTGTGCTTCCTTTGACTGACGTTTCCGACACCATTCCTTCTTCCCGCTCTCTCGCTACTGAAGTCGGCTCGGTCGGTGGCTGTGTTAGCGGACGTTTAGAAGGTGACCCTGACGGCCACGCTGGTTCTAACGGGCTTATCTTTAACAGTAGGGGGATTGAATTTCCAGGAGTGGGCTGCATCGGCAACCTGTTTGCCAAGGCCTCCGGCATCTTTGATGACGGGGCCGGGAGTTACGCTTCCGTCCTCACCGATATTGATCATGATCATCACCGTGCTGCCGGGCGCAGCACCGGGGACAGCGGCCATCGAAGTATTGACTGCTTTAAGTCCCCCGTCCACTGCGGAATTCGGAAGGACCATTCCCTTCTGCACAGAGCGCGTCCATGGCTCGCTGGGATCGACAAGGACCGTGACGACCGGGTTCTTGGCAGAGGTGCCCGAAGCCGCGGGATGCGCCGCCGGGGGAGGTGGAGAAGAGGGAGCCTTGGAAGCCTCGGGCTTAGGCTTGCTGTTTTCAGCGATGAGAGCTTGCACCTGCGTGACGCGGTCCTGAGCCTGCGCTTTCATGGGACCTGACCCGTCGGCTATCGATTTGAACTGAGCCAGTGCGCCCTTCAGGTCGCCGGAAGATTGCAGATGGTCGGCAGCATCGAATTGCTGTTTGGCGGCTTCGAGTTGCTGCTTTTGGGCGATGGCATCGAGTTGGTCCGTAATCTGTTGAATATGATTTTCCGCGTCGGGAGCCAGCGGGCCGGGTTTCGCGGCAATGGCCTTGAATTGCGCGAGGGCGCCATTCAGGTCACCAGCGTTTTGCGCGCGCGTTGCGGCATCAAAATTGAGCTTGTCGGTGATTTGTTGAACGTGGTTCTGAGCATCTTGCGAGAAGCCACCGGACTTGGCGGCGATGGCTTTAAATTGTGCGAGGGCGCCGTTCAGGTCGCCACTCTTCTCCGTCTGGAGGGCGGCGTTGAACGCCTGCTGGGCGGCCTGGTCATTAATCATTTGATTGAGCTTGGGGATCCGGTCCTGCGCCTGGTCCCGAAAGGGCCCGGGAGTGGCGGCGATTTTCTGGAATTGCGCCAGCGCTCCCTGAAGGTCGCCGGAATTCTCCGCCTTGTCCGCAGCGTCGAACTCCGCCTTGTACTTGATTGTCTGGTTAATTTGATCAACCGCCGCCTGAGCCTTCGGCGCCAGGGTGGAATTGGGAACATTCAAATTGAGGACAATCTGATAAAGGCTGCGAGCCAGAGAGTATTCATTTCTCTTCATGGCCGCTTCGGCCTGTTGATACGTCTGCTCTTCCATTTGCGAGACGTTGCCGCCGCGCTGCAGTTGCATGTCGATGGGAATGGCGCTGACCGCCTGAAGCCGGAGAGGACCGTTCATGGCAGCCACTTTCTGATAGAAGGCGATGGCATCATCCCAATGTTTCTGCTCTTCTGCCGCTCTGGCTTTGGAATAGAGATCTTTTTCCTGTTGCAGCTTGCTGTTAATAAGAGTGATCTGCCTGTTGGCCTCGTCTTTCAGCACTCCATTCTTGGCAGCCAGCTCCTGCCATTTGCCCAGGGCAGCATCAAGATCGCCCGTGTCTTGCAATGCCTGGGCTGCGGCTTCCAGGCGAGTCTCCTCAACGCTGGGTCCGCTCAGGGGTTTCTGACGCAAGTAGACGTAGCCGCCGGCCGCCAGGATGACCGCCAGGAGGATGACCGCCACCCAGGCCGCTGGCGACCTTCCGCCTGTTTCCTTTACCACCACAGGGGGAGGCGGAGCGGCTACACGGGGCGCGACGCGCGTTGCCCGACCTTGCGATTTCTGGCCCGGAGCGCCCGCGGGCGGAGTTCGCGCGGGAACCTGCGCGGAGGGTTGCACGGCCTTGGACTTCTTGGTGACGCTGGGTGACAAAGGTGATGCGTTCAATACATTCGTAGTCTCCACCGGCCCGGCGGTCGCCGCGGCGGTTGAGGCTGCGCCCGTCTCTTCCGTTTCCTCGGTGTCATCGGCGTCTTCCTTCTCACGCGCCTCGCGTTCCAGACGAATGCTCTCCATCAGTTCGGCCGCGGCGTGGTTTTCCTTGTCGAGCTCAAGGACGTGACGGACGGCCTCTTCCGCCTCATCTAGGTCGCCCTGCCGCATGGCTTTCTGTCCTGCCATCAGGGCTTCGCGAAGCTCATTGGCGCGTTTCTGCTCGCGCGAGGCGCGGTCTTGAAGGCTTTTCGCCGCGTCATCGAGAGGATGGAGCTTTTGTGCCTCGGTGAGCGCCTGAAGGGCCGCCGCATGTTCACCGCGGTCGAAGGCTTGCTGGGCTTCAGCGACAAATCGCTTGGCCTTGATCTCAGGCGGAAGTTTTTGAATGTCGGCATTGATTTCGCTCTGGAGGCGCTTCGCTTCCGAATGGGTGTGGTCGAAGAACAAGACGGCGCGCACCTTCTCCTGCGCGCCATTGAAATCCCCGCTGCCGCGCAGGGTTTCCGCCTCACCCAGGAGGTTGCCGATAAAGTTCATCTGCATGCGGCGCGCCACCGGGAGCATTTCGCCGAGCATATCGTCAAGGGACTGATAGCGCTGGTCAGGGCTTTTCCTCAGCGCTTTGCTGATGATCGGATCCAGTTCCGGCGGTAAATCCGGGATGGAAGTGCTGAGAGGCTCCGGCTCGCTGCTCAGGATTTTGGCGATGACGGCCATCATGGTGGAACCGTCGAAGGGCTTCTTGTAGGAGATCAACTCGTAGATGACGCAGGCCACGGACCACAGGTCGGAGCGACTGTCGACGCGTCCGTCGTTGACCTGCTCCGGCGAGGCATAATGAACCGTGCCGAGGAACATTCCGGTTTTGGTCAAGGTTGTGGTGCTCAGGTGGACGATGCCGAAGTCCACGACCTTAACGATGCCTTCTTTGGTCACCAGGATATTGGCGGGCTTGACATCGCGGTGAACAAAACCGTGTTTGTGCGCGTGGCTGAAGCCTTCGCAAAACTGTTGCGCCAGCCTGAGTTTGGCGGCAATGGGAATGTCTGAGGCGCGGTTGATGATGTTCCGCAGGCTCTCGCCCTCAACGTATTCCATAACAATGTAGGGGCAGCCATCGGCCTCCCCCATGTCATGAATGGTGACAATGTTTGGGTGCTGAAGGGTTCCTGCAGCCTGGGCCTCGCGGTAGAAGCGCTTGAGGACTTCGGGTTCGGACACCAAGTCGGGTGTGATCGTCTTGATCGCTACCAGGCGGCCAATAAAGGGATCGCGGGCCTTGTAGACAACCCCCATGCCGCCTTGACCCAGCTCCGAAACGATTTCGTATTTCCCGATTTTCTGGACAACCTTCTGGTCCATGGGTCAATGCCTGAAGAGCTGGCAATATCCAATCCTGCACATTTGCCGCTCCCCTCAGTCTCGCTGCATGGCGGGTCGCGCGCTCCACGACATGCGAAATGGGGCAAGCCGTGAGTCCGGACTTCACGGGGCAGGTTTGATCGAGTTGATGGTGTGCGCCCCGGCTCCTGGCAATGGGGGATCTAAGTCGCACCTTACATTGACAATTCTTCGCGGTTCCCCTGGCCCTATTTACCCAGCATCACCTTATGAATCAGCCCGAGGAAGCCCCTATCCGCCCAATTGGTCGAATCGCGGTTTCAGCAATTAGCCTGCACAGCCTCATTTTATCCAAAGATTCTACAAATGCAAGATTATTGCCCGAAGGTTATGACAGGGTGTGATCGGGCAGCGGGTTCGCGGCGACTTTCGGCAAGGTCGTCTCACAAGCATATGCAAGAAACCGAAAATATAATTTGTTGGTTTTTGCATTGACTGCCGTTTGGAAATTTGGTAGAACTATGAAGTCAAAGGCGAAAAGCCAGCTCAATTTAAGCAAGGGAAGGAGTCCCCTCATGCCTGAGAGCGTCCAGAAGCGTCTTGCAAGAGTCCGGTCTCCACGCGTCCATGTGACTTACGACGTCGAGACGGGTGGTGCGATTGAAACGAAAGAACTCCCGTTTGTCATGGGAGTGATGGGCGATTTTTCCGGCCAGCCTGTCGATCCGCTTCCCAAGTTAAAGGATCGAAGGTTTGTCGAAATCACGCTGGATAATTTCGACAGTGTTTTGGAAAGTATGAAACCTCATGTGGCATTTTCAGTCGACAACAAGCTGAGCGACGAAGAAGGTGCCGGTCAGTTGAAGGTGGATCTGAACTTCAAGAGCATGGATGATTTCGAGCCCGAAAAGGTGGCGCGACAGGTGAAACCCCTGCGCGAATTGCTCGAACTTCGTACCCGTCTGAATGATCTGAAGGGCACGCTGCAGACCAACGACAAATTGGATGAAATCCTGTTGGAGTCCGTTACCAACACCGAGAAGCTGGAAAAGCTGCGTGCGGAACTTGGCGCAAAGAAGGAAGAAGAAGGTAAAGAGGAAGCGAAGGAGGGCGGCAATGCCTAAGGATGCTAAAGCTTCTGCACAAGCGCAAACCACCGAACAGGTCGGTGAAAAGACATTACTCGACCAGATAGTTGAAACAGGCAAAGTGGGGACCGACACCGCCTCGCGGGAACGAGGCAAGAGCCTGGTGAAGGAATTCATCAGCCAAGTTCTGGCAGGCGAAGTTACGGTTTCCAAAGACACCGAAGCAATGATCAATGCCCGGATTGGGCAGATCGATCATTTGCTCTCCATCCAGCTCAACGAAATCCT
>JASHSC010000600.1 GCA_030036915.1 Terriglobia bacterium | reverse complement strand
GTCCACGAGCTGGGACATGAAGGTTGTGGGATCCATCGGTTGCGTCGGATCCTGATTTTGGATTTCCGCGACCAGAAGATCCATGAAGTCGTCGGAATCCAAGCCATTGTTTGAGGTGGAAGAGTTGCTGGACGACGTCCCTGTAGTGCTGGTTGTGCTGGACGTCGAATCGAACATTTGCGGAGCGGTAATGATCATAGTTTTTCTTCTCCTGCGGCCATGGCTAAGCTCGAATGCTAAGGCCAGTGGCCGGAATGGTTAGTTCTTCTTCCTCCAGGGAGCCACTCGACGGAATGCTAGGTTGCGGCGAGCTGCCCCACGGCAGAGTTTGACGTTGCATCGAAGGATGAGATCCCGTGTGAGCGTCCTGTCCCCCACCTGTGCTCGTTCCTCCTCCGCTGGGGTCCTGGTAAACGGAAAGATTTTCAACGCGCAGGTTTTGCTGGCCCAGCGCACGTTCGAGCGACGGCAATCCTGTCGTCAACAACGTGTGGGCCTCGGGACCCTGAACGCGAATCTCCGCTCCCACTGATCCGTCGTGTACCACGGTGTGAACTTCGAGAGGGCCAAGGGGACTCGTGCGCAGCTCGACGCGCATTTCCGCGCCCGTGGCGGAGTTGTTGAGCGCCGCCGATTGCACAATTTTTCCCGGCCCGCCATCGTAGTTTTGCCATGCGGATAGATTGGCCGGCGGCTGCGCAGGAGCTTGCGGCGTTTGAGGTGTGGACAGGCCGGCATGGTTCATGGGAACGTTGGGCGGTGCAACCATTAGGGGGTTTGTAGACGCACCCGTGGCGGGGCTGACGGATGTCGCGGGAGTGGAAGCTGTAACCGTAACTGGACTTTCCGCGGGGGAAGACGCATTTTGTTGCCCGGACTTCGACTGCCCGGCGGCCGGTGAATCTCCCGAGCTGGGGCTGGATGCTCCTCCACTTGAATTGGCCGGCGCCGCTCCGGAAAACTGATCCGCCACCGCTGGCGCAGGGGTTTGTGGAGAATTCGCGGCGGATATAGATAACGACGTGGACCCGGCTTGTGGGGATGCTGCCGCTGCCGCCGATGATGAGCTCAGGATTCGTGCTTCCGCTCCTCCGAGCTCGGTGAATTGTTGCCAGCTTGACTCGGCTGCAGCGTTTGCCGGAGTCTGGGCGGAATGGGTGGCTCCACGTGCCGTGGTGGCTGCTGAGTCTCCGGATTTGGTGGTGGACTGTGATTGGGATGTCGCTCCCATGGTTCTCGACGCATCATTGCTTTGAGGTGCTGCGGTTGAAGCCCCGATTCCCGCGCTGGATTTGGCTGGCAGGGCAGCTTGCGCTGAGGCGTTTCCAGCGAACTGCATGCTTTCTTCCGCATTGGGGAGATTTTCAAATAATGCTTCGTACCCAGCCTGGCGTGAAGGTCGAGTCGCAGAAGTGGGCGCGGCAGCTTGCGCCGTCGTCGAGACTGCTGACTCGGCGACTTGGGACGGTTGACTGCCAGGAGAAGCCGCGTCAAGTATATTAGGCGGAATTGGGGCGCTCGCCGGTTGTTCGACCGATTTCACTTGTGGAGCATCAAGTTGCTCTATTGGAGGATCCGGCTCGGAAAGACTTGACGATTTCCCCGGCCCCTGTGGAGTAACTGGCGAATACTCGGATGTTGGGTTTGGCGTTTGAGCATGCAGGGTCGTGAAGGTTCTCTCGCTGGGCATCGTCGTTGTGCTGGAAAGATTGTTGACTGAAGCGGAATACGGACTCTGAGCTTGCACAAAACGGCTGGAGCTCGAATCTGCTGTAGCGTTGGCCGCCCAAGTCGCCGCATTTGCCAATGGGAAAGACGACAGCCCGCTTGCGGTTCCTGCGGACTGACTGGAATTAGAAGTCTCTTGATGACCCGAAATCCAGGCCGGCGCGCTTATACCTTCCTCGGATTGACTGGCGACCTGAAGGTTTAGATTCGCCGTCGTCGTGCTCTGAGACTGAAAGGAAGTTATTAGGGCAAGAGGAGATTGGACGTTCCCCAAAACAATCCCGTTAGACTGATCCGCAGCCGCACGCCGTGAACGGGAGTTGGGTTTCGGAGTGGTGGCGAGGTTCGACACGCCTGGCTTGACTCCCTGACCCTTATGCATCGGCGCCGCGCCAGGTGTCGTGATAGTCTCATCGCCTGCCCGAAGAGAGCCTGCTTCTGGAATTATTCCTATCTCTTTGGGAGTCGCACTCGAGCCAGAAGCGCCATCTGCCCCCGAATTCGCAGTTGACTCCATCGGAGCATCGGGCACGAGCGGGGCATTCTCGGAGGAGTGCAGCGTGAAATCTTCCGGATTGCCATGGGAAGCTGAGGGGCCATTCGGGGTCGGAGCCTCCGGCGTCATCGGGGAAGCCGTTTGCAGAAGATTGGCGGCGAAGCAGTTTAAAAGTGCGCTCGACGTGGAGGCAGAAACCACATTGCCCCCTTCTGGTGCGTTCAGATTCGGTGATGATCCCAGCGAGGCCAGCATCCCGTCCTGCGCCAGTGCCGGAGCGTTCTCGAAAGCGCGGCCGAGGGTTAGCGCAAATGAATTTTCCCCCGCGGGCGTACTGCCCACCGTGGTCGAGCCGGACGGCGCCGGCGATACCACATTCACGGATTGGATTTGAATCGTCGCCATAAATAGATAGCCGCGGACCACCATGCATGAGCAGCGCCAAACCGCGAAAACAACGCAGAAGGCTCATCGCAGATGCGTAACCCTATGCAGCCTAAAGTTTTTGCGGCTCCTGCCGAAGGTTTCGGGGACTCAATCCTCATCCTGAAGAGTGGCCAGGTCCGGAAAGGTTTGCCGGGTGCCTGGGCAAATCCTGACGAGCATCCTGCGACCAGTGCGGCGTAGCGAGCCGCCGCCGGCTTTGCCGTTCTCCGGCCGCCTCACAGGGGCGAAGATTACTCCTAAAATTTTAGTTGACAACGCCCCGTGGAGCGGCCTAAACTCCTAAATGTTTAGGAGGTCACGATGTGATGGGTAAAAAGTCCGCGGGTCGTCCACTGACCCCGCTCGAGCTTGAAATCATGAAAGTGTTGTGGGACGCGGGCCCTGCCACGGTGCTGTCTGTGCAGAACCATCTGCCCATTGCGCCCAAGCTCGCCTACACCACCGTGCAGACGATGCTCAACGTGCTTCACAGCAAGGGCAAGGTGAAGCGCCGGCTGAAGGGCCGAGCCTACGAATATGCGCCGCTGGTCAGCCGGGAGATGGCGGTGCGCACAACCCTGCGGGATGTGATGGCACGCTTTTTTGGCGGCTCGGCGGAAAGCCTGGTGTTGAGCCTGGTTGAAAGCCGCGACCTGAAGCCGGAGAAGCTGGCCGAACTGATGCGCTTGGTTGAACGATCAGAGGCCGCGGCAAAGGAGGGAGAACGTGGAAACGCTTAGCCGCGGGGTGTTGACTTTCCTCCTGAACGCGCTCTGGCAAACGGCACTGATCACGATCGTGGTGGCCGCAGCCGCACGATTGTCGCGGCGCGCGCCGGCGCGATACCGTCACGCCCTCTGGGTCGCAGGCCTGGTGCTTTCAGGGCTGCTGCCTCTCGCCAGCTTGCGCGAGCCGGTAAAATTTGGAACCCCGCCCCTTGTGATGGGGGGAAGCCTGCGGCCGGAACCCGAGCTTCCACCAAGTCATGCGAATTTGGCGCGAAACCTTGGGGCCAGTTCGCCCGTTTCGATAAGCAACCCGCCATCAATAACCGGGAAACTGCTGAATTCGTTTGCGCACCGCAAGCGCTCGATCGCATTCCCGCCCTGGGTCGCGGAGACCTCGCTCGGTTTTTATCTGTTTTTGCTGCTCATTCAACTCACCCGGCTCGCCCTCGCCTGGAAGCGGGCTCGGCAGATTCGCAGCAGCGCGCAATTCCGCGCCCTTCGCCTGGAGTCGCGGGCATTACTGGCGCAATGCCTGACGGCCATGGGGCTTCGCGGCGTCACCGTCCGCACCTCATCCGAGTTAGCGGGGCCGGCGACAATCGGTGTCATCCATCCGGAGATTATCCTGCCGGAAGCGCTTTTCGACGGTCCTGCATCTGACGAATTCGCTTCCGCGCTGTGTCACGAGATGGCGCACATCCGCAGAAACGATTATTTGCTGAATCTGATTTGTGAAGTCGCCTTGGTGGCTCTGGCTTTTCATCCGGCCGCGTGGCTGATGAAGCGCCGGATCGATGAGACGCGCGAACTCGCCTGCGACGAAGCCGCTTCCCAGCGTTTCCTTGGGCCTGCGGCCTACGCACGGGCGCTCGTGAGCCTGGCAAATTCTATCGCCCCCCTCGGGCTCAATTCCCGTCCCGGCTGCACGCTGGGCGTATTCGATTCCAACATTCTGGAGAAGAGAGTCATGAAACTGCTGAATAACCAACCTCAGATCAGTTCGCGCCGCGCGCGGATGCTCTTCGTCGCGGGCGCTCTGGCCCTGGCACTTGGCGCATTGACGGCAGGCGCGTTTTCGGTCGAGGCCGGGGAACCCATGAAAGCCTCGGCGGCCGGAGCAGTGGTCAATAACGAGAAGGCTGGAGGTACGCTTTCCGGCACAGTGTCCGATCCCAGCGGAGCGCGCGTACCCAACGCAAAAGTTGCGATCATGAATGTAGTCAATGCCGGGACGGATGCCACCGAAACGAACGATTCCGGGGAATTTGCCTTCAAGAACCTCGCCGCGGGTGCGTGGAATCTAACCGTGACGAAACCTGGCTTTAAGGTTGTGCAAACTACAATCGTTCTCTCGGAGAAGCAGGAGACCTCAATAATGATCGATCTGACCCCCGGCGAGGTTCATCAGACCGTTACGGTAACGGGCGCAAGGGTAAAGGGAGCGACTCCGGCGCCCGTCCCTGCTGCGCCTGAACGTATCCGCGTGGGCGGCTCGATCGAAGCGGCCAAATTGATCGCCGCGACGCACCCGCAATACCCGGAGAGCGTCCGCGCCAAGGGCATTCAGGGTGAGGTTTTATTGGAAGCTGTAATCTCGAAGGGCGGCGTTCCAATAAGCCTAACAGTTATCACTTCCCCTGACGCTGCTCTCTCGCAGTCCGCGCTGGACGCCGTAAAGACCTGGCGGTATAAGCCGACCCTGCTCAATGGCATGCCGATTGAAGTGGCCACCACGATAGCGGTGGATTTTCAATTACGGGATTGACGTGAGCGGGTGTCCTGGCTGAAAGGGGAGTCCAACTACGACTTGGAAAATTGGCTTGCGTGCGTAATGAGGTAGCGATCGTCCATCTGCTGCTGCGTCCGGCGGTCCTGCAAAAGCAGGTACGCGGCACGCTGGCGCTCGCGAAGGTTTTCGATGATCCTTCGCTGCTGCTGGGTGTGGCGGAAGACTTCAATTTGGCGGTGCTGCAATTCCTTGAGCTTTGACAGGCGCTCGTACCACGCCGCGATTCGACGCACACGCGCGTGATCGCAGAAAAGCTCGAATTGCAATTCCCCTGCCGTCGAACCCTTCCGAAGTTTTTGCTGTAAACCGCTCAGGGCATTTGCCCGCTCGACTCTGGCGCGCTCCCACTGCTGCTGGGCCTTAATCACCTCGCGGCTGATGATCTGAAGGCGTTGGCGCTCCCGGCGCTCAAAACTTTCGCGGCAGCGTAGCACGGCCTGTAGAGGAAACTGGAAGGGCATGGGTTACCCGGGCAACGCCTGAAGCGCCGCCAGGGTATCGGCCATGGGCGCTCTTTCGTTCGCCCGCTGCTGAAGGAATGTGTTGAGCGGCGGGACAACTTCAATGGCCTGGTCAAGAACCGGGTCAAGACCCTTCTGGTAAGCTCCCACTCGGATCAAATCTTCAGAGGCGGTGTAGGCGGCAAGAAGTCTTCGCAGCCGCCGGGCCTTTTCCAGGTGCTCGGGCGCGCATACGGCTGGCATGAGCCTGCTCAGGCTGTCGAGGACCGAGATCGGCGGGTAATGGTTCTGCGAGCTGAGCCGCCGATCGAGCACCACATGGCCATCCAGCAGCGCCCGAACGGAATCGACGAGCGGGTCCTGCTGGTCATCTCCTTCCATCAGCACAGTGTAGAAGGCCGTGATGCTGCCGCCATTGAAGTGCCCAGCGCGCTCGATGAGCTGAGCCAGCAAAGTGAACACGGAGGGCGTATAACCCTTGGCGGTGGGAGGTTCGCCCGCCGCGAGGCCGATTTCGCGCTGCGCCATGGCCAGGCGTGTGAGGGAATCGACCACCAACAGGACGCTTTTATTCTTCATGGCGAAATATTCGGCCACGGTGGTAGCCACCAGCGCCGCACGGATTCTGAGGAGCGGTGATTGGTCCGAGGTGGACACCACCACGACGGAGCGTCTTCGGCCTTCTTCTCCCAAAGTTCCTTCCAGAAACTCGCGCACTTCGCGTCCCCGCTCGCCCACCAGCGCCATCACCGTCACATCCGCCGCGCTGCCGCGCGCCATTAATCCTAGAAGCGTGCTTTTTCCCACGCCGCTGCCGCCGAAGACTCCTACCCTCTGGCCGCGGCCGCAGGTGATGAATGAGTCGATGGCCCGCACCCCGCAGCCCAGGGGCTCACGAATCGAGTGGCGATGGAGCGGTGAGGGCCCGAGCGAGTGCACCGGCCAGTATTCGCACGCCACATAGTCGGGCCGGGAGTCGAGCGGCTTGCCTTGCCCGTCAATCACCCGCCCCAACAGTTCTTCTCCCACGCGCAAAGTGGGTTTTGCTCCCCAGGTGGCAATGCGGTCGCCAAAACGGATACCACCGAGGCGTTCCAGCGGCATCGAAAGGACATTGGTGCCTCGGAAGCCCACCACTTCACCTGCACGAACTTCGCCGCCGGGGCCGGAAATCTCGCAGCACTCGCCGAGCGAGCAGAATGGGCCCTCGGACTCCACAATGTGCCCCACTGCTTTGGTCACTCGACCGTACCAGCGCGCCGTGGAAAGGGTCGCCAGTCGGCGAAAATACGGGGATAGAAGCGGATGATTTTCCATGGGGCTTTGAGGGCGCGATTGATCCGACCAGTGCCGGCGGATCACGGTTTATTGGGTTTTTGCGCCAACAAATCAAAAAAGCCCTGCTCAATTTCCTTCAGTTGCGTTTCCAGCGTCAGGTCAGTGGATCCCAAATCCGTTTCCAAAATGCAGCGGGCGGGGCCGAGCGTGGCATCGCCCATCAATTCCGGCAGCGATTTCAAATCTGCCTGCGAGGTAAGAAATTGTTGCCATACCGGGACCTGGTCCGGGTGAACCCTTAATCGGACGCGGGTACCGGCGGCGATGTTTTCGAGCCCGACGCGCACCACTCCCTCGAGAAGCAAGGGATCAACCTGAGCTTCGCGATGCAGAATTTTCCGTGCGACGGCCAGCGTCAAGCTGACCACCTCCGATTCCACCCGGTGAAAATATTTGTCGCGATCCTGAACGAATTCGCGAACCGCCTGAAGCAGGTTTTGCTTTTCTCCCGCCAATTTTTTCTCAAATTCGGCGCGGCTCTGCGTCAAACCTTCCTCCCGCCCTTCTTTTCGCGCGCGTGTTTCCCTGGCTCTGGCCTGCTCTTCGCTTACGGCCGAGTCTTTGGACGACTTGGGTTCAGTAGTCCATAAGCGTTCCAGGGTGGAGGGGTCGGCGCCGGAAGAAGGCGGCTTCGGCGCTGTCCCGGGGGCGAGCGGGGTGGGGTAAACATACGTTTGGGCTTTCGATTCGGCGGATTGGGTCGCGGCGTTCGAATCAGACAACATAGGCGTCATCTCCAAAGCTCTTCAAAGTCAATTTACCTTCGGCCTCGAGCTTGCGCGCCAGTTGCACCACTTCCTGCTGGGCCGCGGTCACTTCCTTGGAGCGCACCGGCCCCAGGGCTTCCATATCTTCCTTCAGCATCTGCGAGGCACGTGAAGACATGGTTTTGAAAATGTGATTCCGCATGTCCTCCGATGAGCCCTTCAGCGCGAGCGCCAGAGACTTCTTATCCAACTGGCTCAATAGTTCGCGCATGCTGCTCTCGGGCACGGACAGGAAATCCTCAAAAGTGAACATCAGGTTGCGGATACTCAGCGCCAGCTTGGGATCATCCTGCTCGATAACTTCCAAAATGGTTTTGGCGGTGCCGGGCTCCACCCGGTTGAGCATGTCGGAGACGGCGGAAATGCCGCCGTAGGCGCGGCGATTCTGTTCGCCCAAAGCGCGCAGCTTCTTGTTGAGCACCAGGGAAATTTTCTGGACCATTTCCGGGGAAAACTGGTGCATTTCGGCAAGGCGGCGCACCACTTCCGCGCGCGTTTTTTCGGGTAGAAGCAGGAGAACCTCGGAGGCTGACTTCAGTCCCAGGTGCGCCAGCACCAAGGCAATGGTTTGCGGGTGCTCGCCCTCGACGAACATCACCAGTTGGCGGGGATCGGCCCTTTGCAGCGAATCCAAGTTTGTGGCGCGAGCCTCCTGAAACGATTCCACCTGCTGGAGCAGATTCTTCGCCCCATCCTCCCCGAAAGCCTTCACCAGCAGCGCCCGGGCGTAGTCCGCGCCCCCTTGCGCCAGATAATCCTCCGTGACGCTCAGGCGATAATATTCCTGAAGAATTTTTGCGGCGGTTTCCGGGGAGATGTACTCGAGCTCGGAAATCTCTTCCGTGAGCAACTGCAAATCATCCTGCGGGAGGTGACGGTAAACCATGCTCGCGGCTTCATCTCCCAGCAGGACCAGGAGGATGGCAGCCTTGCGAAGGCCGGTGAGGTTCTCAGCCGGTGCGGGTGCGCCATTCTCCTCGGGCGCCGTCATGGTTTACCTTCCTGCCGCATCCAGTTCTGCACCAGGCGGCTGGCGGTGGCGGGTTCTTTCTTCACTTTCTCGAGCAGAGTCTTCTTCAGCATGGCAGCCTGTTTGGCTTCGGTCGGTGATTCTTCCAGCGCCTGGAGGGATGCCTCAAGAGTCTCGCTGCGGGCGCCGGCGGCCCCGGCCGTTTGCGCCAGCATGTTCTTGGCCATGACGAGTTGCTTGGGGAAGTCCTGGAAAGTGGTCACGATCTGCCGCTTGATGGGACGCAAAACCAGCAAATACATGAGCGCGAACAAAAGGAACAGCGCTCCGTAGCGGACAACGTTGATCCATTTCTGCACAATCGGCGCAACGCGCTCGGTGATGGTGGGCGGCGTGGGAGCCTCAATCGGCAGGGTTAGGAATGAGAGATTTTCCACCGCCAATTTGTCGCCGCGCTGCGGATCGATGCCAATGGCCGCGGCCACGAGGTCCTGGATTTCCTTCATCTCCTCCGGCGTGCGCTTTCGCCGCGTCTCAACTTTCTGGCCGTTTTCTTCGTGAGTTTCCGTTGCGTCGTCCACCAGGACGGCGGCGGTAATGCGCCTGAGCATGCCGGAGGGCTGCACCATGTGGCGGACGGTCTTGCTCACGGCAAACGTTTTGCTCTCCGTGTGCATGCCCTGCGACTCGGAATCCGCGGGCGTTGCGGGCTTCGCGGGAGGAGCGGGCTGCTTTTCAGGAACATTGGAGGCAGTTCCGGGAGTGCCCTCGGCTCCGGTTTCACCCACAGTTTCCTGGGAGACCTGCGAAGTCAGGACTACCGAGCCATTGGGATCGTACGTCTCCTGCGTGCTGTCGCTGGTGGCGAGGTCGTACTCCGCAGTAACGTTGGCGCGAGCTTTCCCTTCGCCCACCACCGGCGTCAGCGTGGCAATCACCTTCTGCGCGAGGGCAGTTTCAAACTCCGCCCAGGCGCGCGGCCGGCTTGACGCTCCGCCCACGTGCGCGAGTATGGGCATCCCGCCGTCGGCGTTGATTAGTGTCACGTTTTCGGGTTTCAGGTTTTCCACCGCGCTCGCCACCAGGTGGGTGATGGCCTCCTGAGCTTCATCGCTCAGCCGCCCGCTGCGGAGCTTGATGACTACGGAAGCCTTGGCCGGGTGTTCTTGTTCCGTGAAGAGCGATTCCTCCGGCATCACCAGATGAACTCGCGCCGCCTGGATTTCTCCCAGGGTTTCAATCGTTCGTTCCAGCTCGCCCTCCAGCGCGCGTTGGTAATTCACCTTTTCAGCGAAATCGCTTCCCGCCCAATTCGGCTTGTCGAAGAGCTC
>JASHSC010000599.1 GCA_030036915.1 Terriglobia bacterium | reverse complement strand
GCCCTCCGCGCAGCGCGGACAGCTACCTGAACGTCGCCAGCATCATTTCCGCGGCAGAAGTTACCGGTGCGGAGGCCATTCACCCCGGCTACGGCTTTCTTGCCGAAAGCGCCTACTTCGCCGATGTGTGCGAAGCCTCAAATCTCACTTTCATCGGCCCGCGGCCGGAAGTCATCAACCTGATGGGCGACAAGAACCGCGCGCGCGCCCGAATGAAGGAGCTGGGCCTGGCGGTGTTGCCCGGCACGGAAGTGATTACCTCGGAAGAAGAGGCGCTGCGCGAGGCGGAAAAGATAGGCTACCCCGTGATGGTAAAGGCCGCGGCGGGCGGCGGCGGCCGCGGGATGCGCATCATTCCCTCCGCCGAAGAGCTTCCCCACCTGGTCCGCACTGCACAGAATGAGGCCAAGGCTTCATTTGGAAATTCGGACGTTTATCTGGAGAAATACATCGCTTCTCCCCGGCATATCGAATTTCAGGTGATGGGTGACACGCACGGCCGCGTAGTGCATTTCGGCGAGCGCGAGTGCACCATCCAGCGGCGCCATCAGAAGCTGGTGGAGGAGTCGCCCTCCACGCAGGTCGATGCGGAAACCCGCCTGCGCGTCGGCCGGCAGATCATCAAGGCGCTCAACGAAATCAACTACACCAGCGCGGGCACCGTCGAGCTGCTGATGGACGAAAAGCGCAACCTCTATTTCCTCGAAATGAACACGCGCATTCAGGTGGAGCACGCGGTAACGGAAATGGTGACGGGAATCGACTTGGTGAAGTATCAGATTTTGATCGCCGCCGGCGGCCACGTGCCCTTCGATGGCGAGACCCTCAACCTGCGCGGGCATTCCATTGAATGCCGCATTGTCGCGGAGCACCCGGAGACCTTTGCGCCCTCGGCTGGCAAGATTACCGCCTTCCATGAGCCCGGCGGCACCGGCGTGCGAGTGGATACGGCCAGCTACGCGGAGTCGGTCATCCCACCCTACTACGACTCGCTGATCGCCAAGCTGGTGGTGCACGGCAAGGACCGCGAAGAGGCTATTCGCCGCATGAGCCGGTCGCTCGAAATGTTCATCATCGAGGGCATCTCCACTTCCGTCCCTGTTCACCAGAAAATAATGGCCGACGCCGACTTCCAGGCGGGCAACTTCGATACCCACTTCCTGACGCGATTCTCTCGAAACGGAGAAGGCGGGTAAGAGAAAGATTTAAAGTATGAAGGCTGAAGGATGAAATTTTCCCTGAACCCAGCGCGGCCCGCCCGAAACCCAGAAAGGGCTCTCACCACAGAGATCACAGAGGTTCACAGAGAATAACTGCTCTGTGGGCTCTGTGATGAGATTTTGCTCGCTTCACTCTTTACCCTTCATCCTTCACACTTCATACTTCCTCCGATGTTTATTCCACGCCTCTATGCGATAATTGACCCCGCGCAGGCGGGTAGCCGTTCCATCGACGAAGTGGCGGCGGAATTGCTCGCGGCAGGCATCAAGCTCATTCAATTTCGGGATAAGAATTCGACCTCGGGAGAACTCTACCGGAGCGCGCAACGATTGGCCGAATCCGTGCGCAAAGCCGGGGCGGCGTTCATCGTCAACGACCGCGCTGACGTCGCACGCGCAGTAGATGCCGACGGAGTGCACGTCGGGCAAGACGACTTGCCTGTGGAATCAGCCCGCGCGCTGGTTGGGCCGGGAAGCATTGTGGGTTACTCCACCCACGTTCTCGAGCAGGTGAGGGAAGCCGACCAATCGACTGCGGATTACATTGCCTTCGGACCCATTTTCCCAACTCTGAGCAAGGAGAATCCGGACGCAGTCGTGGGTCTCGCGGGCCTCAGCGAAGCGCGCAAGGCCACGCGCAAGCGGCTGGTGGCCATCGGAGGAATTACTCTTGAGAATGCCCGCGCTGTAATCGACGCCGGAGCGGACAGCGTCGCCATAATTCGCGATTTAATTGGCGCACCTGAAATTCAGGAACGCGCGCGGCAGTTTCTAGCAGAAGTTACGGGATAGAAGGGGCGTAAAAGGTAAAATGTAAATCCAAAATCGGTTAGTTTTTACCATTTACGTCTTACACTTTACATCTTTCCTTTTTTTCCCGTTCCTTATGGCAGAACTTCGAACCACCACAAACGCTCCATCCACCGGCCTGGTAAAAGGCCTGACCCTTTTCGATTCCACGACGCTCGTCATGGGCTCGATGATTGGCTCGGGTGTGTTCATTGTTGCGGCGGAAGTGGGCCGCCAGGTGGGCTCGCCGGGATTGTTTTTCCTCGCCTGGCTGCTCAGCGGCCTGATGACCGTGATCGCCGCGGTCAGCTACGGCGAGCTGGCGGGGATGATGCCGACCGCGGGCGGCCAATATATCTACCTGCGCGAAGCCTTCAGCCCGCTCTTTGGCTTTCTCTACGGCTGGACGCTCTTTCTGGTCATTCAGACCGGAACTATCGCGGCGGTGGTGGTAGCCTTCGGGAAATTTCTGGGAGCATTTGTTCCCTGGGTATCGGCCCAGACGATTCTTCTCAACCTGGGCAGCGTCACGGTATTCTCCCACCCCATTGCGATTACGGTTTCATCGCAGCAGCTCATCGGGATCCTGGTAATTCTTTTTCTCAGCGCACTGAACGTTTTGGGATTGCGCCTCGGCGCCGCCGTGCAAAATATTTTTACGGTCGTGAAGGTCACAACGCTCGTCGCCATGGTGGCGCTCGGAATTTGGTGGGCTTTTGGTCATCCCGTACCGGCAATTTCGCTCCAAGGTTTCTGGAAGGGCGCGCATTGGGATTTGGCCACGCTGACGGTGGTTTCCGTAGCGCTGGTGGGTCCGTTGTTCTCCTCAGACGCCTGGAACAACGTCACCTTCACGGGGAGCGAAGTCATCAATCCTCAGCGGAATCTGCCACTCTCGTTATTTCTGGGGACGGCGACCGTCTGCACGCTTTACTTCCTCTGCAACTGGGGATATTACCGGGCGCTGCCTTTTTACGGGGCCCCCCAGGCCGGGCTGATGCAGCAGGGAATCCAGCACGCCGCTGAGGACCGCGTGGCCACGGCGGCGGTTCAGGCGATGCTGGGCGGCCGGGGAGCAGGGCTGATGGCCGTCGCCATCATGATTTCCACCTTCGGCTGCACCAACGGCCTGGTGCTGGCGGGCGCGCGCGTATATTACGCCATGGCGAAAGACGGCCTGTTCTTTTCTTCCGTCGCCAAGGTTCATCCCCGCTTTCGCACGCCGGCAATTTCCATCATGGTGCAAGCGGTTTGGGCAGCGTTCCTGACCCTCACGGGCAGTTACAACGAATTGCTCGACTATGTGATCTTCGCCGTCGTGCTTTTTTATATTCTCACCATTGTTGGGATCTTCCGGCTGCGGCGGACGCGCCCCGAAGCGCCGCGGCCGTATCGCGCCTGGGGCTACCCCGTCCTGCCTCTGTTGTATATCGGGTTCGCGTCATTTGTAGAAGTCGCGTTGCTGACGCACAAAGCCTTGCGGAGTTTTGCGGGATTGAGTATCGTCGCCTTGGGCATTCCGGTTTATTATTTTTGGCGGCGGTCGGCGAGGCGGCCTGCCGCTTCCTGACAGAAGGAGAGCTTTACACCTCATGGCAAATCTGCTGGCGAGGAAGACGCTGGACACCATTATGGCGGAGAGCGCCGAGCATGGGCAGAACACGCTGCGGCGGGTTCTCGGGCCAGTCAACCTCATGACGCTCGGAATAGGCGCCATCATCGGCGCCGGCATTTTCGTCCTCACCGGGGCGGCGGCGGCCAAATATGCGGGCCCCGCGATTGTTCTGTCATTCATCCTCGCCGGACTGGCCTGCACGTTCGCCGGACTATGCTATTCGGAGTTCGCCTCGCTCATTCCCATCGCGGGCTCGGCGTATACCTACGCCTATGCCACTCTGGGTGAAATTTTTGCCTGGATTATCGGCTGGGACCTGATTCTCGAATACGCCTTCGGCGCGGCCACCGTGGCCTCCGGG
>JASHSC010000598.1 GCA_030036915.1 Terriglobia bacterium | reverse complement strand
ACCGAATCCCAAGAGGGCTGGATTAGAATCTCACAGTAGGATAGTATGGAGGAAATTGCGCGGGGGGGGCACTGATCCGGCGATCTGGAGCTGTTATGAGGGACGCAGTTCGGCGAAGACGCTCACCCACCTCCGGCATTCCATTGCAAAGAAAAATTCCATTGGTGGCCCGAAGCTGGGTAGCGATCCTGATTCTTGCGGGTGCGACGGCCGGAGTCGCGGGCAGTTCGTGCCGGGCGGAGGACAAGCCGTCGGACAAGCTTTTGTTTCTGGTTGCGCGCCCCACCATTCTCGATCCGGTCTTCGAGAAATCCGTGGTTTTAATGCTGCCGCTCCAGGGCGAGCCTTTGATTGTGGGGCTGATCATCAATAAACCCACGAGTCTCCAGCTCGTCAAGATTTTTCCGGACAGCCCGACCTTGAAAAACAGCACCGAGGACGCTTATCTGGGCGGCCCGGTGGACATGGAGAGCGGCGCGCTGGCTTTCCACGCCGCCAAGGCCCCCAAGCAAGCCTTGTTTCTCTACGACGACGTTTACCTGACCTTTGATTCGAAGCAGATCACCAAGCTCCTGCGAGATCCCAAGCAGACCGGCGATGTGCGCCTGTTCCTCGGCCGTTCACAGTGGGCGCCCGAGCAGCTTCAGTTTGAGGCGACCGAGGAATCGTGGTACAGCCTGCGCGCGGAAGGCAATGTGATTTTCGCGCACGACTCCGAGAACCTTTGGAAGCGCATGCACGATCGCGCCCAGCCGCCCTCCTCCGTGGAAAATGCCACGCCTTACGCTTCTCGCGTGAAGCTCCGCGTCTCAACGAGCAGTTCACCTTTGTTTCGCCGATGCGCGCTCTTTACGAGAGATGCCACTGCACACCTGGCGGCAAAGCACGATTGACCCTTGCCCGTCAGAATTCATTTCTCAGCAATGGTGATAAACAGGGGATGAAGAAAAGCGGAGCGCCTCTACTCGATTGGCGCGGGCTTCGCGGAAGCGGCAAGGCGCTTCAATTGCACGTCCAGGCTTTGAGTCCCCGGCTGGTCAAACCTTACGATGACGTCTGAAGGCTCAAACCCCGGCGCTTCAATGTGCAGGGTGTGCTCGCCGACAGGGAGCTGGAACGGCCCAAGTTTGTCGGTCGTCCCCGCGTAGGTGCCGTCCAGAGTAATGCGAGCTTGCGGCGGATTCGTGCCGAGAATCAAAGTGCCCACGCTGCTCCACTCATATCCGGAATTGGGATTGCAACCGGTTGGGCAGGGATTGTCATTGGCGTAAGGGTTCACCAATCCGTAGTAAGGAAGAGGCTGAGCCGGCAAGTTGTAGTAGCCGTAACCGCCGTACACTCCTCCGCCGCCGTAGATCGGGCCTCCCCCGCCGTAAACCGGGGCAGAATGGTAAGAGTGGGATCCCCGAGAGCCCGAGCCTCGCTCGCCCCGCTGCGCGAAGAGCGGGATATCCAGCAACAAAACGACGAGCACCCAGCATAGGACCAGCCTGGAAATTCGGGTCATGGGGGTCTCCTCCAAATGAAGCGTCGCTAACTCCTTAATTATAACACGCTCGTGAATCAAAAGTTGTGTTTGTAGCTATAGCGTAGATGCCCCGAGGTGTGCAGCGGTTGCCTTCGCTGCCGCGCTCACAGGCTCTCCGTGCCGGGCATTGAATGACGCGAATGGGCTTGACGCTGTTTTCAGTAGTGGGCTAACGTGATAGGGTTACGGTAAAATCCGGAACCATCGCTATAGGGAGGCGGGGCCATCCCGCCGGCCCGCTTGAACGGGAAAGCCAATGGAACTTTTTGAGCTCACCAAGAGTCTGGTCAATATGGCCTCCGTGACCGGTCACGAGAAGGCTTGCGGCGAATTCGTAAAAGGATATCTACAGCAGCTGGGCTTTCAGACAGAACTGATGCCCGTGGGGCGCGACCGGTCGAATATCTATGCCACGTGGGGGAAGCCCGAGATCGTGTTGAGCACGCATCTGGATACCGTTCCGCCGTTTTTCCCCGCGCACGACGACGCTGAGTTCATTTATGGCCGCGGTTCGTGCGATGCCAAGGGAATTATGGCTGCGCAATTGACGGCGGCGGAGAAGCTGAAGAAAGAAGGCGTGCAGGATTTCGCCCTGCTGTTTCTGGTGGGCGAAGAGACCGTGAGTGACGGCGCGCGCGAAGCCAATCTGCACCCGCGCGGCTCCCGCTACATTATTAACGGCGAGCCGACGGACAACAAACTGGTGCTGGGCTGTAAGGGAAACTTGCGTATTGATATTCGCGCGCGCGGGAAAATGGCGCACTCCGCCTACCCGCATTTGGGCGTGAATGCCATCGAAAAATTGCTGAGTGTGCTCGCGGACCTTCGCAAAATGCCGTTGCCCGTCAGCCCCGTCCTGGGTCCATCGACGATGAATATCGGGGTGATTTCCGGAGGGCGGGCAGCCAACGTGGTTCCGGACGAAGCCGTGGCTCAGATCCTGATTCGCATCGTGGAGGATTCCGGGGACATTCGCAAGAGGATTGTACAAATCACCGCCGGGCGCTGCGATCTTGACCTGGTGCGCGATACGCCGGTACTGATGATGGAGAAGCTGGACGGGTACGAGACGGACATCGTGGCTTTCACCACGGATTTGCCCGCACTGAGCAATTGGGGACGTCCTCTGCTCCTGGGACCGGGCTCGATCAGCATGGCGCACACCGAGCGCGAGTGCGTGCGCAAGGCGGACCTGGTGGCGGCCACGGATCTCTACTGCCGCATGGTGCGCGATCTGAAGAAAAGAGGTTAGGGATAATCGGACATGAAGAAACTGGAAGTGGGAATTCTGGGAGCTACGGGAATGGTGGGGCAGCGGCTGGTGAGCCTGCTCGAGCATCACCCGTGGTTCGAAGCAAAATGGCTCGCCGCGTCGGAGAGATCGGCGGGCAAGACTTACCGCGAGGCATGCAACTGGCGTTTGCGTGATCCGCTGCCTAAGGGCGTGGTGGATCTTCCCGTGCAGGAGTGCAAGCCGGCGGGTGCTCCGCCTCTGCTCTTTTCCTCGCTTGATTCCAAGGTGGCGGGAGAGGTGGAGCGGGAATTTGCCCAGGCGGGGCACGTGGTGGTTT
>JASHSC010000597.1 GCA_030036915.1 Terriglobia bacterium | reverse complement strand
TCTTAGCAGAAGGTCACGGACGTAGTTGTGCGAAAACATTCCCGGGGACATTGTGATCAGCTCTCCTTCCACAAGCTCCTGGAACGTATCGAATTTGCCAATCAATTGAACGAAATCGTCGACCGTCAAAAGTGTTTTTGTTCCCATGATGCTCACCAGACCGATCCGTAGGGGAGGTTCGCGAACCGCCCCTCCTTGTACCCTTTTACCCGACACTGCCTTCCAGACTCACCCCCAGCAGCTTCTGCGCCTCGACCGCGAATTCCATGGGCAGCTCGCGGAACACCTGCTTGCAGAAGCCGTTGACGATCATTCCGATAGAATCTTCGAGCGAGATGCCGCGCTGGCGGCAATAGAAAATCTGGTCCTCACCGATTTTGGAAGTGGACGCTTCGTGCTCGACAGTGGCGGTGGAATTCTTCACTTCGAGGTACGGAAACGTGTGCGCTCCGCACTTATCGCCGATCAGCAGGGAATCGCACTGCGAGTAATTCCTTGCATTCGCCGCGCCTTTCAGGATGCGCACCGCGCCGCGATAGCTGTTCTGCCCGCGGCCGGCGCTGATGCCCTTCGACACGATGGTGCTCTTCGTGTTTTTGCCGATGTGAATCATCTTGGTGCCGGTATCGGCCTGCTGGTAATTGTTGACCACGGCGACGGAATAGAACTCGCCCACGGAATTGTCGCCCTGAAGGATGCAGCTCGGGTACTTCCAGGTGATCGCGGAGCCCGTCTCGACCTGCGTCCAGGAGATCTTGGAGTTCACGCCCAGGCACTTGCCGCGCTTGGTCACAAAGTTGTAGATTCCGCCCTTGCCGTTCTTGTCGCCGGGGTACCAATTCTGGACGGTGGAATATTTCACCGTGGCGTTGTTGAGCGCGACCAATTCCACCACCGCGGCGTGGAGCTGATTCTCATCGCGCATGGGCGCCGTACAGCCTTCCAGATAGCTGACGTAGGCGCCTTCGTCCGCCACGATCAGCGTGCGTTCAAACTGGCCGGTGTCCTTGGCGTTGATGCGGAAGTAAGTGGAAAGCTCCATGGGGCAACGCACACCCTTGGGCACGTAGGCAAACGAGCCGTCACTGAACACGGCGGAATTGAGCGTGGCGTAGAAATTATCGGTGTAAGGCACCACCGAGCCCAGGTATTTGCGCACCAGCTCGGGATGCTCGCGAACCGCTTCCGAGAAGGAGCAGAAAATAATTCCCAGATCGCGCAGCTTTTCCTTGAAGGTGGTGGCGACCGACACGCTGTCAAACACCGCGTCCACGGCCACGCCCGCCAGCAGCTCTCGCTCCTTCAGCGGAATGCCCAGCTTTTCGTAGGTCTTCAGCAGCTCCGGGTCAATATCCTCGGGGCGCTTGGGCGCGGCCTTCTTGGGCGCGGCGTAATAGCGAATCGCCTGGTAATCGATGGGCGGAAACTTTACGTTCGCCCACCTCGGCTCCTGCATCTTCAGCCAGTGACGATAGGCCTTCAGGCGCCATTCGAGCAGCCATTCAGGCTCCTGCTTCTTTGCCGAGATCAACCGAATGATGTCCTCATTCAGCCCGGGCGGAACGGTTTCCTGCTCGATGTCGGTGACGAAGCCGTATTTGTATTCCTGCGTTGCCAGGATTTCGACATCGGTTTGCGGTGTGGCCATGTTTCCTCCAGATGGACAGTGAACGGTGGACAGCAACTTCACCGGACACTTTGGTAATTCATGCCGCGGCGATTCTTCTCATTTCGCGCAAGCGCTTCACGGTTTCCACCAGGCGGTTGAGGCAATAGTCGATCTCCTCTTGCGTGGTGAACCGCCCCAGGCCGAAGCGCAGCGGCGTGCCGGCGATTTCCGCCGGGACGCCCAAGGCTTGCAGAACGTAAGACGGCTCGGGTTTTTCGGACGTACAAGCCGAGCCGGAAGAAAGCGCGATATCGCTCATCGCCGCCATCAGCGTGGGTGGATCGATGCCCGGAAAACTGACGCTCAAGTTGTTGGGCAGCCTGTGCTCCATGCTGCCGTTGATGTGCATGCCGTCGAGCTTCGCTAGCAGGCCGTCCTTCAGCCTGTCGCGCAACGCGGCGAGGCGGCGCGATTCTTCCAACATCTCCTGCCGGCAAATTTCGCACGCCTTGCCCAGACCCACGATTCCCGGCACATTCAGAGTGCCGGAGCGCAGCCCGCCCTCGTGCCCGCCGCCGTCGATGATGGGTTCAAGGTCTACGCCTGAGCCGCGCCGCCGCACGTAGAGCGCACCCACGCCCTTCGGTGCGTACATCTTGTGTCCGGCGATGGAGAGCAGATCGATCTGCATCGCCTCGACGTCGAGCGGAATCTTACCCGTCGCCTGCGCCGCGTCGGTGTGGAACAGCACGCCCCGCTCGCGGCACATCCGGCCGATTTCTTCGAGCGGCTGAATTACACCAATTTCGTTATTGGCCGCCATGATGCTCACGAGGAGCGTCTTTGACGTAATGGCCTGTTTCAATGCCTCGAGGTCCACAAGGCCATCTTCACGCAGGCGCGCGTGGATGACCCGAAAACCTTCCCACTCCAATCGCGCTGCGGAATCGAGTACAGCCTTGTGTTCGGTAGCCGCGGTAATGATGTAGTCACCGCGGTCGC
>JASHSC010000596.1 GCA_030036915.1 Terriglobia bacterium | reverse complement strand
GTTCGCGGCATAAGCATGCTGCTGGATCAGCCAGCGCGCCGCGGCGGCAAATCGGGCGTCACCGGTGATGTGCGCCGCGACTTTCATGTAATTCAAAATGCTCAGGGAGTTGGTGCCGCGGCCGCCGAGCCATTCAAAATTCTGGTTGAGGTTTTCCGGGTTGAACACCGCCCAGCGCGTGGGCTGGCCGTCGTGGTCAACAAGCTGGAAATTGTGGTCCAGCAGGTGGAGGGCGATGGCGGAAACCTGTTCGCGCACGCGCTGGCGCTCTTCATCCGTGTCCGCCACCAGGTCGTAGTAGAGCGCATAGAAGAAAAAATGCCCGTCCAGCTCATCCGAGCTTGCGTCCGACTTCCAATACCACTTGCCGTCGGCGGAAATCGGCCAGCGCGGCGTGATGATTTTCCACAAAGCGTCGCGCGTTGAGCGTTTTTGTTCGTCGCGCTGCGGACTGTCTTGCAGGTTCGGGTCAGGGCCGCTCGTGGGCAGAATCGCGCGCGCCACGAAGCCCGGCGGGGCGGGATGCGCTCCGCCCTGGGTCACCAAGCGAAGAAAACGCAGCGCTTCAAACACCGCCTTGGCACGCTGCTTGGCCTGCGGGTCCTTGGTGGCCGCGTAGGCGAAGCACTCGCCCGCGCCGTACATCGCCGTCCACAGGCCATCGTTGTCACTGTCGTGTTGAACCCACTCGCTCGTGTCGCCCGGGCGCTCCAGGCTGACTTCATTGATGTAACCGTAGGGCGTGCGGCGGTGGCGCTTGTCAATTTCGTCCTCCAGAAACTTCGCTTTCTCGGCCAGCGTCATGGAGCGCCGCTCAATCGCGCCCACGCCCGCCGCGGTCGCAATCCAAGCATCGCCGTTTGAATTCACGGCAATCGAGCGAACCTCATCACCAGGCAGCCAGCGGCGGCCCTCGCGGTATTCCCAGTCCTTGCCGTCGAAGCGGATCGCGCCCATTTTGGTGCCGAACCAAACGGAGCCGTTCCTGTCCGCCGCAAGCGAAGTGAAGTCGCTGTAAGGAAGCCCGTCCGCGCCCGTGTAGAGCCGCCACTCAGCGTCCTGGCAGCCCACGCCCTGCGCGCTCGCGAACCACAGGCGATGCTTCGCATCAAATGCCACGCTGCGCACATCATAGGGAGCCCAACTGCGCACCGCGTGGCGCGGAAATATTTGCCCCCACGCCCCGCCGGGGGGTCTGATGAAAAGCCCCGCCATCGCCGCCACCGCCACGCGGCCATCCGCAGCCACCGCGACTCCTCGAACAGCTTTGTTGTTCCCCAGCAGCCGCGCCAACTTCGAATCGAGAATGAATTTCTTGCCCTTCAGAATGTAGAGTCCTGCATCCGTCGCCAGGAAAGTGTCATTCCCCGCGATGGTGAGTTGAGCCACCTTTACCGCAGGAAGATTTATCGAAGCCCCTTGTAGATGCGCAAGCTTCCCTGCGGAAATGAAAGCGATGTCATCGCCGGCCGCAGCGACCCGCTCCACCGCCACTCCCTGCGCCGCAACGACCGGCCAGTGCCCGGCTGAAAATCGAGCCAAGCCCAGCGCTGTGGCGGCATAAACATCACCCGAAGCCGTGACCGCAATCGCGCGAACGTCGCTCGAAGGCAACCCATCGGCGACCATAAATTTGCGGCTCACCTCTTCATGAAAAGTGCCAACGTGCACGCCGGCTACAGAGGCCGCGTGGGCAGTTTGGGCTACGAGAAAAAACAGAATGCAAGTCCGCAATTTCATAGGAAGAAGTGAACCCGTTCTCTCAGATTTTTCGTTGGTATTCATTGCCACAACACCGATAAACTGACCGCGCATGCTACAAGGTGTCAGGTCTCCGTCCATGGATTCAGCATGATGATGCCGAGCCCCTCAAAATCCTTCACGTTTCTTGTCACCAGGGTGAGATCGTGCTCAAGGGCGGTAGCGGCAATCAACCCATCCGGCATGCTGAGGGGACGACCAGCCAACTGGCGACGGCTGTCGAGTTCGCCCCACCTTTCTGCAATCGCTTGCGTAACGGGCAGAACGCGGCCATGGAACCAGAAGGGAACTTGATCTTGAATCGATCTTTCCAGATCGTTTCGCCGAGCGCTGGACGGCAAGATGCTGACGCCCTTGCGAAGCTCGCCGATTGAAACGACGCTCAGAAATAATTCGGGTTTGGCTTTTCGTTGAGCCCACGCCACCACATTTGTGTCAGGAGCGCGGCGCAGGATTTCGGAAATAACATTCGTATCGACCAGGTATCCGCTCATGAGAGGTCGACGGGACGGCCTGGAGAGTGATTACGGGCAAATAAGGTGTCAATTTCTTCATCGGTCAGTAGGCCACGGACTGGAGCGAAGAGCTCGAAGAGATTCTTCGCTTCACCGCAGGAGCCATTGTCAGCGCCTTCGGAGGCGCGTGCCTCCCGCATGACGATGTCCTGCACGTAGTCCGCAAGCGATACACCCTTGGCCTGGGCTTGCGCCTGCAGATCGCGTTCAATCTCGGGTTGCAGAACAATGGTGATTGTCATGGGCGTCATCACCTGCCGGGGACGACTCCTTCCATTCTACCTCAGCTAAGGTTGTGCGTCGGGAATAGTTCCGTTATCCACTGAGCTTGCTGGTAACTGGCGCGGGCGCGAGAAACAGGGCGCCGAGTCTGCTCGCCACGAAGTCCTCCTGAATCCGGCGGTCCCACGCTTCGGCGTCCAACTCGGCAACCACGCGCGAAACGCGGCGAGTTCCTTGGGAGAAAGCTGACGAACCACGTTTTCAATCTGTTCCAGGGTACTCATGATGCAGAGATTACTTCGTCTTGAAATCCGCGGCAACGGCGCCCCAAGACGAATTGGCCCCAGAAATTGATTTTCCTCGCGCACCCCACATATAATCGGACTCAATGCCGTCAACACTTTTTTCGACTTACAGCGCCGGAGAGAACCGCGTCACGGCGACAATCCTTGCCGTTCTGCGTTCCCTTTCACTGAATCGAATCGAGCGTTTGTTGGGTGTGCTCACCGGAGAAGCAGACTTCGAACTTGTTCGATTCCAGAACCAGCCGAGCCGTGGGGGAGTGGGGATTCCAGATGCGGAAGTATTGACCAGTTGTCGGATTCTTATTGAGACAAAGACTAGGCGAAACGCCGTCGACCGGCAACAGTTGAAACAACACTTAAAGCGCCTTGACAGTGCGACGGAGAAGTTCCTCTGCCTCTTAGTCCTGACGCCAGACGAGAATCAGCCAGGAGAAGTTGCGAATTTCTCTGACGAGCGTCTGTGTTGGTCGTCGTTTACAGCGTTGGACCAGGTGATTGACGAGTTGTTATTGGACAAGACAGAAGTTATCTGGCTCTGTTGACATCCTTGATCCAACCCGCGAGAATTCGAGTGCGCCAGCCCTTCGCAAGGGTCCGTTTGCCAGGAGGCCGCAAGCGCGATGGCGGACGTTGGACTGTTGGCATTCGCCCGGACCGCCCTGCAAGTGGGTCGGGCCGTGCTTCCACCCTATCGGACTCGTTTCAGCAAGCGCCAGTTCACCCAACCGCAGTTGCTGGCCGTTCTGGGCCTGATGCGCTACGAGGATTGGACCTTTCACGAGGCCGAGGTGCACCTGCGGGAATATGGCGAACTGCGACAAGCCCTGGAATTGGAGAGCGTCCCCGATTTCACCACGCTGTACCGCTTCCTGCAACGTGTGGACGAATGCACGCTGGCGCGAGCAGTGGACGAGACCGTACGCCGGTTGCACGGGGTAGCGCCGGCAAGTCGCGAACGAGCCCGAGTGGCGGTCGACGCGACGGGATTGGCGTCGGGGGCGGTGAGCACCTTCTTTGTGCGGCGCTTGCATCATCACGGGCAAAGGCCGCTGCCTTGGAGATACTGGCTCAAGTGGATCGTGGTGGTCGACTTGGACCGCCAGTGCGTGTTGGCGCAAAGGGCGCGCCGGGGGCCCTGGAACGACTGCGCGAGTTTGCCG
>JASHSC010000595.1 GCA_030036915.1 Terriglobia bacterium | reverse complement strand
GGCCAGGAGCATTTCTGCCAGCTTCAGGTAATTGGCATCTACGTCGCTCTTACGGGGAAAGGCAATTTCAGGCGGTTCCTTGTAGGCGCCCTTCACCAGGCGAATGCACACTCCGCGTTTCAGCAGTTCCTGCACATCCGCCTCGGTACGATGGAGGTAGGCTTGAAGGGCGATTCCCACCGTGTCGCGCGGCGCGTCGACGGCGCAGAACGCTCGCAGTGTGGCATCCGTGAATGCCGAGCCTTCCATGTCCACTCGCACAAAATTCCGGTGTTTCGCGGCGCTTTCGGCCAGGCGAGCCAGATTGCGTTGCGCCAGCTTTTCGTCGATCGCCAGTCCCAATTGTGTGAGTTTTACCGAGACGTGGGAATTCAGTTTCTCGGCGGCCAAGCGTTCAAGAAGCTCAAGATAGGTTCGGCACGCAGCCTCCGCGGCGGCGGCTTCGTGAACGCTCTCTCCCAGGCAATCGAGCGTTACGGTAAATCCCTCGACATTCACCTGGCGAATCACTCGCAGGGCGTCTTCCACGCTCTCACCAGCAATAAACCGCGAAGCCAATCGCCGCCCGGCTGGATTCCCTGTTAATAGTTTCTTGGGGCCTTCTCGCTCGGAAAGGTAGAGGAGGAAAGAACGAAGCATGGGGTGAGCTTGCAATTTGGATTGATGCTCCCGGCGCGAGGGACCCGCTCACGCCGGCTAATCCAAAATCGAATCAGTGTTCCGCTTCCAGGAACTTTTCCGTGTCCATTGCCGCCATGCAACCTGAGCCCGCGGCAGTAACGGCCTGGCGGTAGATGTGGTCCTGCACGTCGCCGGCGGCAAAGACGCCCGGCACTTTGGTTTTTGACCCGTCGTGCGTAATGAGATATCCCTGGTCGTTCATATCGAGTTGACCGCGGAATAGGCTAGTGTTGGGCTCGTGCCCGATGCCGATAAAGACCGCGTCAACGGGCTTTACAGTTTCTTCGTTCGTCTTGACATCGGCGAGTTTGATTGCCGAAACATGCTTCTTCTCAGCGTCCAGAATGTCATTCACCTTGGAGTTCCAGATGAATTTGATTTTGTCGTTGCGGCGCAGGCGGTCCTGCATGATTTTGGAAGCGCGCAACTGGTCCCGGCGGTGGACGATGTTCACCTCGCGGGCGTGGCGGGTAAGGAAAAGCGCGTCTTCTGCCGCCGTGTCGCCCCCGCCCACCACTGCCACATCCTTGCCGCGGAAGAAATATCCGTCGCAAGTGGCGCAAGTTGAAACGCCGTGTCCCAGAAGTTTGCGCTCCGATTCAAGCCCCAGCAATTTTGCCGAAGCGCCGGATGCGATGATCAGCGCCCGGGTCTCAAGCTTGTGATGATGCAATTCGAGGGTGAACGGCCGCTTCGAGAGATCCACCTTCGTGACGTTCCCCTCATGGAATTCGGCGCCGAACTCCGTGGCCTGCTTCTGCATCAGCTCAATCAACTCCGGCCCCTGCACGCCCTTGGGGAATCCGGGAAAATTCTCCACCAGCGTGGTCAGTGTCAGTTGCCCGCCGGCCTCCACGCCGCGGATCACCAGCGGCTTCAGGTTGGCGCGAGCCGCATAGATGGCGGCCGTCAGCCCCGCGCACCCCGAGCCAATAATGATAACGTTGCGCATGGTCAGTTAAATCTCCAATCACTCAGGTTCGATGGCCGGTGTTTGATTGAGGCATCAAAACCTGCGGCAATCGCAACCTGCCAACTCAAGACAGTGGAAGCTTATGTTACCTGACCGCCCCCGTTCAGTCTAGCGCAGTCGTAGCGCGGTTAGTGCCTCAGTGTGAAATCTGTAGAGCGGCCATCCCTGCCGTGGCCGGGAACACCGTAGGGGCAACCCTCGTGGTTGCCCGAGGGCGGCCACGAGGGCCGCCCCTACGGCCGAAATGTCCGTCTAGGGGATTTCCGCGCCACGTTCGGCAAGCAGCTTGCGGAGAATCGATCGGTGGCAGCGTTGCTCGTCTTCGCAATAGCAACCCAGGGAGAAATTTGTGCTATGGGAAAGGGCGGCAAGCAGATCCAGCACCCTTGAAGCATCCGCCTTGTTCATTTCGGCACGGAATTTGCGCTCAAAAGTTTTCCACCAATTGTTGCCTTGCGAATGCATGGCAAAGGTCACCAGGTCCTGGCTGGGGGAAAGATTGGGGAGCCACACATCGTAGTAGTCAAGCTTGGCGAATTGCGACTTCGGCACGCCGCGCGGCGGTCTGCGCACCGTGCCCAGCCTCAGGCCTTCATTCGAACCGCGCGGCGATCCCAACCTCACCACCTTAATCGACATGCGCTCCGCCTCCTCCTGTTTGCTTCCCCAGATAATTTGATGCTACAAATAGCCGTCCGTTGCCGTCTGCGAAAGCATCAGGCGGAATAATCAGAGAAATCAGCGACGAACAGGAATCATGGAAGCCGTTGCCATTGACCGTGTGACCAAACGCTTCGACTCCGTCGTAGCGGTGCAGGACCTCAGCCTGCGCGTGGAGCAGGGTGCGGTTTTCGGCCTGCTCGGCCCCAATGGCGCGGGCAAGACAACCTCCCTGCGCATGATCATGAACATCCTCGCACCGGACGAGGGCACCGTGCAAGTATTGGGCCAGCCGGCGAGCGAGCGTACTCAGGATCTCATCGGATATCTCCCCGAAGAGCGGGGCCTTTACCGCCGCATGAAGGTGCGCGAAGCGCTGATTTTTCTCGCTGCAATCAAGGGTTTGACTGAGGCGGAGGCCGGACGGCGGGTGGACGGGTGGCTCGAGCGGCTGGAACTCGCCGCGTGGGCGGAAAAGAAAATCAATGATCTTTCGAAGGGCATGCAGCAGAAGGCGCAATTCATCGGCGCTGTAGTCCATCGACCGGCCTTGCTGATCCTCGATGAGCCCTTTGCCGGGCTCGATCCCGTCAATGCCGCAATCATCAAGGACATCATGCTGGAGCTGCGCGAAAAGGGCTCCACCATCATTCTTTCCACTCACCGCATGGAGCAGGTGGAAATGATGTGCGACGCGATTTGCCTGGTGAACCACGGGCGGAGCGTGTTGGCCGGCGATTTGCACGCCATCAAGAAATCATACGGCAAAAACACCCTGCGCCTGGAGTACGAAGGCGACGGCAAATTTCTCGAGCGGCCGGATTTGGTGGAGAAGGTCAACCGCTTCGGCGCGGTGGTGGAAGCCAAACTGCGCGTGGGCGCCGATCCGCAGGAGATTCTGAAGGGTGCCGTTGCCGCGGGCGTGCGCCTCACCCGCTTTGAGCTGGTCGAGCCACCGCTCAACGACATTTTCATTGAAAAGGTCTCGGAGGCGAATGCGTAAAATCTGGCTGATCATCAAACGCGAATACCTCACACGAGTCCGCAGCAAGGGATTCATCATCAGCACCATCGGTTTGCCCCTCTTTAGCGTGGGGATTCTCGCCGTCAGCCTGTTTCTGGCGACGCGCGCCACGGATCACACTTTGAAGATTTCGATTCTGGACAATCTGGGCGGCCTCTCCACCCAAATCACCGCCGGCCTGCAGGGAGATCTGCCCAACGGGAAGTCGCGCTTCGAGATTGTTAAAATCCTGGACCGGCCTACCTCGGAGGAGGACGCGCGCAAACAATTGAATGACCAGATTCGCGCCGGCGGGCTCGACGGGTTTATTGACGTGCCGAAGGACGTGCTGGACGGTAAGAGCGCGGCCTTCTACACGCGCAACACGGGCGACTTCTCGACTCTGAAGGACCTGGGCAAGGCCGTTGATAATGCCGTGATCGAGCGCCGCCTGAGCGACCGCGGAATTCGCGTCGATGACCTTCCAAAGCTGGTTCAGGGCGTGGACATGACGCTGGTGAAAGTCTCGAAATCGGGCGAATCCGAGGAAAAGGGCCAGACGTTCATTGTGGGTTTCAGCATCGTGATGATCCTGTACATCACGCTGCTCGTTTACGGTGTCGCCACGATGAGGTCGGTGGTGGAGGAGAAGACCACGCGCATCGTTGAAATCCTGGCTTCGTCGGTTAAGCCCGTTCATCTGCTTACCGGAAAAATCCTGGGCGTTGCCGCCGTGGGCTTTACCCAATATCTGATCTGGGGCGCATGTGGATTCCTGATTTCGGGATACGGTTCGGTGATGGCTTCCGCGGTGCGGCCCGGCACCTCTATGCCCGATATTCACGTGCCCACGTCGCTGCTGGTGTACGCGGTGATTTTCTTCGTGGTCAGCTATCTTCTCTATGCCTCGCTTTACGCCGCGCTGGGCGCGATGGTTTCGAGTGAAGAGGAAAT
>JASHSC010000594.1 GCA_030036915.1 Terriglobia bacterium | reverse complement strand
ACGCAAGCGGCCTTAGTTTAAAATTACCCATCAATTCGGCCAAGAAGCTCAGGCGGTACGGCTCATTTTCACCGGATGGAGCGACGCCGGATCGTGGAGTTGGTGCAACCCTGACACAAACATTGGCTGCGGAAAAACTCAAAGATACGGGAAACATGGCGGAAGTATAGGGAAACACGGGAATGAAAGGTTTCGCTGGTTTCCCAAAAACCAGTAATCGTTGCGTTCGTCCCCGCATTTCTCCCCGACTCACCTCGGGCTGATTTGGGCAAGCCGAGAAAGCGCGGATCTCGGCAGACGCTCACAGCTTCGTCGTCACCTCGCCCTTGTCGTGCCTCCCGATATGATGTATACCATGAAGCCGGCGTTCTCCGGACCGCCAGGTGCTGCCTCCACACCTGAGGATGTCTTCATGAAGGTTCAGATATTCACATTGATTGTGTTTCTTACCGCAGTTCCTCGTCCTGCCTTGTCGCAGCACGAGAACCCTCCCCTCACCCAGGAGCAAGTCCTAGAACTGGTGAAATTCGGCATGAACAGCGCCGAGCTGGCCGGTAAGATCAAGCAAGTTGGCATCGACTTTGCCCCCGACGAGGGTTATCTCCAGACGTTGCAGAAAGCCGGGGCGCAAGCGGAGGTGATTGACGCGCTGCGCGCGGCCGAGCCTCGGCCGTTGACTGCTGAGCAAGTGGGGCAATTGGTCGTGGGAGGCGTGCCCAGCCGGCGCGCGGTAGCGCTGGTGAAGCAGCGTGGGATTGATTTCGTCGCCGACGAAAAATACCTTGAAACCCTGCGTGTTGCGGGAGCTCAGGACGAGTTGATCGACGCGCTGCGCACCACGCCGCATCGCTCGATGCCTGCCCCGGCATCACCCAACGGGCCGGACGAACTTGCCCAGGGCGTCGCGCTGTACCAGGATTCGCAATTAACGGCCGCGACGAAACACCTTGAGAAGGCCGCCCAGAACGACCCTCAGTCCGTTAAGGCCTGGCTTTATCTCGGCTCCGCATATGCGCAGCAGATCACACCAGCCGATCTATCGCAGAAGGACTGCCCTCGCTGCGTCCAGGCACGAGAGGCTTTTGAGCACGTGGTCAAGATCGACGCCGTCAACAAGGTGGCGTTGGCCGGCTTGGGCGTGGTGGCCTTCCTTCTGAAGGACCCTGATCAAGCCAGGGGGTTCGAGGAAAAGCGCTGGAATCTCGACCCCGCGGACGCCCAGGCTGCCTTGTCGCTGGGATTTCTGGATTGGATGCTTTGTTACAATCACGATTTTCAGCTCCGGCAACAGCTCGGGATGGCGAACAGCCAGCAGCCCCTTCCAGAAAGCGCCCGCGCAGAGCTGGAAACGCAAAATAGCAAGCTGGTTGAAGAGGGCATGAATGCCCTGTCAAAGGCCCTCGAGCTTCAGCCCGGCGACCGCGACGTTTTTGTCTGGCTCAACATGATGTATCGCCAGAAAGCTGAGATCGAGCACGACGGCGAGGCTCGGGCCAACGATCTGAAATCCGCTGATAGCTTTCTTGACAAGGCCCGAGCGGTCCAGACACCCACGGCGGCTGGCGAGATGGTGAAGGTGGGTGGCGATAAGGATTTTGCAGTGCTGCTCGCGCCTCTGACGTCTTCACCTCTCAACAGACCCCCGCCACCACCACCCGACCCCAGTGCCAAACCGAATGCCCCCCTCGATCAGTTCCAGTTCTTGGCACTCCTGATTGATGGAGTGCCCCACGAACGCATTGTCGAGGTGGTAAAGCAAAGAGGGGTCACGAACGGTCTTCACAAATGGTCGCCACCGTCGTCGTGGCTAAGAGGTCTAGGAGTAAGCGCTGGCCTGTTCGCGGCGGTGCGGTCCGCGAACACCTTCCCCGACCGCCCAGGAAGCCAGGACGAATTAACCGCACGGAACCAATTCCTCGATAAATTGAAAGAGGACCCGCGCAACCACGCCGCCCTAATGGGAATGGTGATGCTGGAGAACCGGATTAACGGCGTCAGCCCGGATGAGGTTATTCCCGTGATGCGTAACGCCGTCACCCTGGAGCCTGCCAATCCCTGGACGCACTTTATGCTTGCGACGGCTCTGTCAGCAGCGGGTACGGATGATGATGCCGCTATGGTGGAATACCGCCGGGTCTTACAACTGGACCCGAACTACCCAGCGGTGCACGCAGGTATCGCGTGGTTGTTATCGCGAAACCATGACAGCGATGGCGCCATAATGGAATACCGGGAGGATATTCGACTGAACCCGATGGACTCGACGGGTGCACGCCAGGGGCTTGTTGAGGCACTGATTTATACGGGGAGATCGGACGAGGCCATTGCCGCGGCAGAAGAATGGTTGCGCTTGGACCCCCAGGATGCCGATGCGCACTACGAGTCCGGCCGAGCGCTCCTCAGCAAGGGCGACCAGCAACAGGCGCTCGAGGAATTTCGCAAGGCGTATGAGCTCGAGCCCGATAACGACGGGTATAAGACGGCCTACCAAGAGTTGCTCAAGGCGCAAACTTCCGGTCCCGTTCAGGGTCCACAGTAGCTTTATTCTATGCGGGGCGACGCATAATTGGGATGGAATTGCGGGAATGAGGCTGCTGCCCCGATGCGGAGGTCTGGCTTTAAGTGCTAACCGAGCCGAAGCCGCATTGTGTGCTGATGGTGTTGCAACATTTTCGTGAGGATGCGCGGCTGGTCTCATCCCCATGCGCCGCTCAATTCGCCAGCTCGACGATTGTGGCTCCGCTTCCTCCCTCCTGCGGCGTGGCCAGATAGAACTTCTCGACATGCGGATGGCCGGCGAACATCTCATGCAGAGTCCTGCGTAGAATTCCCCTGCCGTGGCCATGAATCACGCGCACGCGTGAGCGGCCGGCCAGAAACGCCTGGTCCAGGAACTTGTCAACCTGTTCGCGTGCCTCTTCTGCCGTGGTGCCGATCACGTTGAGCTCCTCCGGGGCATTGCTTGGGTATGGGGATTTCGCCGCCGGCACGGGAGTTGCCGCGCCACCCGGCATGCTTTGCGTTATTTCATCCTTGCCGACGCGCATTTTGAGCCGCCCCATCTCCACTTCCACCTGCCCATCGTCCAATAGAGCGCTGATTACGCCGGGAGTTGAGACGTTCCTGACCTGCACGCGTTGGCCGACCGCCAGCGGCAGGGCCGCCGGCCCCCGAGGCGTGCCTGCGGCGCCGCCGAGAGCTTCCAGAACCTGGGCGTCCCACTCGGCGCGGGCGTCGCGCACCAGATTGCCGGCAATTCGCTCGCCGCGCGCTACAGCTTTGGCGGGTGCGGACTGCCGGCGCAATTCCTCAAGCGATTGCTCCCACTCTTTAGCGTATTGCTTCAGGGTGCTTTCCAGGCGCGAATCCAGCTCCCGCAGGCGGGTGCGGCGGTCCAACTGGAATTTCCGCTCCCATTCCGCTTGGCGCTTTTCCTGCTCCTGCCTTTGGAGTTCCAGCGCCTCGCCTTGGCGGTCCATCTCCGCCCGCTGCTGGTGAAGGCCGGCCACCAGCGCCGCGGCCTCCGCGTCAACGGGATCAAGGAGTGAACGGGCCCTTTCCACGATGCTGGTTTCAAGGCCCAGCCGCGCGGCGATCTCGAGGGCGCTCGATTTTCCCGGCAAGCCGACCAGCAGTCGATAGGTGGGCCGCAGCGTCGCTTCGTCGAATTCCATTGCCGCATTCGCTGCCTCCGCAGTTTCGGCGGCGTAGGCTTTCAGCCGCGAATGGTGAGTCGTGACCACGGTAATTGCCCCGCGCTGGCGAAAGTGCTCGAGAATCGCCACGGCCAGCGCCGCGCCCTCATGCGGCTCAGTGCTAGCGCCGATTTCGTCGAGCAGCACCAGGTCGTTTGGCCCCGCGGCCTGCGCCATGGCCTCAATGTTGGTGACGTGTGCTGAAAAGGTGCTGAGGCTTGCGGCGATCGATTGCTGGTCGCCGATGTCGGCCAGCACGCGGCTGAAGAGCGGCAGTTTGACTTCTTCCGCGGGCACGGGGATTCCTGCCTGCGCCATCAGCGCCACGATGCCGATGGTCTTCAGGGCGACCGTTTTTCCGCCGGTGTTGGGACCGCTGATGATCAGCGTTCGTTTCGGAGGCTTGAGTTCGAGGTTAAGGTGGATAATCCGAGCATTCTCGCCCCTGAGTGCCGAAATCAACAACGGATGCCGGACACCCTTCAGACAAATTGCCCGATTCGGGATGATCTCCGGCGCAGTACAGTCGAATCGTGCGGCGAACGTTCCGCGCGCAAAAGCCCAATCGATTTCCGCCAGAATTTCGGAGGCGCGCTTCAGGTGGTCGCGCCGCTCGCGCAATTGGCGCGTGAATTCACCCAGCAGGCGCTGAACCTCGGCAAATTCGCGATCCTGAAGCTCCACCAATTCGTTGTTGAGGCCGAGGGTTTCAAGCGGCTCGATATAAACCGTTGCGCCGGAGGAGCTCGCTGCGTGCACCACGCCCTCCACGCGGCGTTTTTCCTCCGCGCGGACGGGAATCACGAAGCGGTCATTTCGAATAGTCACCACAGCGTCCTGCAGCACGGAATCCTTGGAGAATCGCTGCATCACGCGCTCGAGGCTCGATTGGATTTCCACCTTGGCGCGCTCGATGTGCCGGCGCACGCGGCCGAGCTCGGAGCTCGCGGAGGAATCCACCGTGCCATCGGGATTGATTTTGTCGGCGAGGTCGGCGACCAGCGTGCGGAAATCGGGAATTCCACCGGCCAATTCCGCCAGCCGCGGAGTACCGGCAGGACCGAATGAATTGCGAGCCGGGGCTCGACCGGCCTCTTCATGTTGCGACCCTCGGCCGCGCGCGCCGTCCGCGTCACCTGCCTGCGACCGCGTAAACGTGCGGTAAAGGTCCAGAGCCGCCCGCGCCACTTCTACCAGCGCCAGAATATTGACGGCCTCAAGCGCCAGCCCTTCCACGCGCAATTGGTCGAGCAGCGGTGTGGGTTCAATCAGCCCGCCCAGGCCCGGCCGCGTTCCCTCGCGCAAATATTCCCGAGCCTCGCGCGCCAAATCCAAATCGCGCCGGATTTCTTGAAGGTCCGTGTGCGGCCCCACGCGCGCCAGCAGCGGAGCGCTGATGGGGCCGGACAGAAACCCGCGTAGCATCTCGATGACGGCGGGGAATTCCAGCGCCTCAAGCGAGAACGGGTCGAGCGTGCGGCGAATGGGGTCAGTTTCAGGCACTAGAACAGTTATTGTAGACGGGAAACGGAGGTTCGGGAAACGGGATAAGGTTCACGCGAAAAGGGATATGGGATACGAGACTTGAGCCACGGTATCAAATAATATCGAACTAGATCATCTTCACAGTTTGCTTGTGTTTTCTTTATACCTTCCTGACGTGTTACCGCCTAATTTGGTGATCGGTGGGAGACCGGACCTCACGCAGGCTTTCAATTTTGGAACCGTCGCCCCCTTTCCAGCCCGTCGAGAAGTTGAAGCATGATCCCCGTATCTTCCGCAGAGGCGCGAGTTCTATTCAACGAGTGGAAAGATAGCGGCCGCTGGTTTTCCCTCTTTGCGTTCCTGGGCAAAAATCAAGAGCACAGGTTTCTGGCACAACTCGTCGACGTTTCTAATAACAAGTTGTCTTTTGCCGGTGAACATGCAACGGCTGAACTCCCCATCGAACCAAACTCAGAGCTTGGATACTTCGAGACTTCTGAAGTCCCTGCCAGTTCACAGGAATGCTTCCGGCAATGTGAATTCTGCTTTACCGTTCGATCTCGCACTGTGCTTGCGCTCATGTTCGGGATAAGGAGTGAATAATCCCTGGTTTTTCCGGTGCGATCTCCCGGCCGAACATTGGTACGTATGAGCGCTTAATCGTGTAGCGTAAAGTTGGCGCGCCTTTCGGGTCACTACCTTTGCGAGCCACTAGCAACTGTCCTCTGCCACTGTCCAGCTTGTATAGGTTCTTTCTGGCTTGTCATGATCGCCATTTGTGGGTAGGATGACCATCATTCCGGGCGACCCCCAATCTCAGGTGGCGACGTGCAACGTCTGGTATCCGCGATTGTGCTTGTAGTGTGGCTGGTGAGCCCGACGGTGGCCCAGGACAACGGACCCGCCGCCCGCGGGTCGAATGTCGCTCGAGATTTGTCCAGCCAGGCTCAACAATACCTTCAGCGTGGGCTGGCCGAGGCGCGGAGCGGCGATGACGATCTCGCCGAGGCCGATTTCCATGCATCCATGGCGATCGATCCCAACCGCTTTGAAGCCTACGAAGCGCTCGCCGCCATGTTCGCCAAGAGAGGCCATTGGCAAACAATCGTCCAATACTGGGCAGTATACATCCAGCGGCATCCCGAGGATGGCCGGGCATACTGCGAGCGCGGCGCCGCTTATTCCTGGCTCCATGATGATAATCATGCGCTCGCCGACGCTGACAAGGCGTGCAGCCTGAGTATTCAGCACTGCTGCCAGGACGCCACGAATTACCGAGCGCATCCCGCTCCGTGGGCGCCGTCTCCCCTGCCCGCGCCTTCGAATGGCCCTGGGGAAGGGTCACAAGCCGCGCCAGGTTCCCCCACAGGCTACCGTGGCTCCACCGGCTCAGGGGGGAACAGTTCCAACCATCCCAATCAGCCCAACTCCGTGGCCCCGGACCAGACCGGGGCCTATCTCCGCACGGGCGGTTGGATGATCCCATTTTCTCTCACGACCGAGGCGACACCGAACCCGTCGGTGGTAGGGCAGCCCGTGACGGTGAGTTTCAAATTGGCCCCCCTTGCCGGGCGGGCTGCGGGCCCCACTCCCACCGGCACGGTCGTGGTGACGGCGTCCGATAGCACTTGTGAGGCCACGGTCGAAGAAGGCCACTGCTCCCTCATCATGCGCAATGCGTCGGATACCTTGATGGCAGATTACAAGGGAGACAGGAAATTCATCGTTGTCCCCGCCATCGTTCGGCACACAGTAACCGATTTTGAAATCTCTGCATCCCTTGGATTTTCCATCGAGGCTGGAAGCAAGAAAAGTTACGACATAGAAATCCGGCCTGTAAACGGCTTCCAGGGCACCGTGTCGCTTTCCTGCGCCACTTCGCCCGCCCTCGCAAAGTGCCGTTTTTCACCCCAATCCGTGGCGCTGAGCGGGAGCCACGGCGCAGGCAGCGAGTTGACTTTAGAGACAAGCGGTAAGGCGGATCGCACGTTCTCGGTCACGATCACCGGGATTTCAGGCAGCGGCAACCCTCGTAATGGCGGGTTGACGCACAGCGCGCAAGCCAGCCTTTCGGTTCTTCACTTCTATGCGTCGTCGCGCGACGACTCCGACGAAGATTCCGGGGGTGCGGCTGTCGCTATCATGCTCGCCGTTGGGGCACTCATCGGGTTCATTGTGTTCATTGCTGGTCTCAGTACATTTGGCAACCTTCGAGTGGTGGAGGACACGCCCGAGACTCCGATTGCGGGCGTCGCGATGGGTGTGGCGCACGTTTGCGGCCAGGCCGCCGGCGATGAACGCTTGACCAGCCCGGTGACCAAGACGCCTTGCTTTGGTTACAGGGTTGAGGTCAAAACCGGTGCTGTGGGTCCGTTTCTGCCCTACACGAAGGCCGTAAATTTTTATTTGCAAGACGCCAGCGGCAGGGTGCTGGTGAACCCGCAGGGAGCGGAATTGGATTTGGTCCGTGGCGGGACCGCAGAGCGTGTGGTAAAAACCAAGGAAAATTCTTCGCGGGCGGGTGAACCCTCTGACCAGGAACTACGCTTCTGGGCCTTTCGGCACTTCGGTGCTTCCGACGACCACACCGCCCTTTTCGAGCGCCTGACGTTTAGGGAGTACTGCATCCTGCCGGGCCAGCGGTTGAATGTGACGGGAACCTGCGTGGAAAATCCACAACCAAAGGACGAAGAGGACCATAACATGATCGCAGGGGGCACACCCTTTGTGGTTTCCTGTGGGACTGAGGAGCAAGTCGAGGGATGGCTGCGCTGGCGCGCCGCCCTCTCGATCTTTGCGGGCGCTGCAATAACCATCATCTGCGTCGGGTTGCTCATACTGCTCGTTGAAGGCGTGAAATGGGTGTAGCTCATAGGCGGTACTTGACAGACATGACTCCTACGTATAGGATTCATAGCTATGAGGCTGAAAGGGCTCACTCCGGCAATCAAGCGCGGCAGCGCCGAGGTGGCCATCCTCAGCGTGCTCGCGGACGGGCGGCTGCACGGTTATGAGATTGCCCGCCGCATTGAAAAGACCACCGAGGGCGTTCTGAGCTTCACGCTGGCTTCGCTTTACCCCATGCTCTACGTCATGGAGCGGCGGGGATGGATTGCGGGGCGGTGGGAAACGGCGCCCAGCGGCCGGCGGCGGCGCTGTTACCGTCTGACGCATTCGGGCCGCCGGCAGCTCGTTTCGGCCACAGAAGAATGGAAGGCATTTTTCGGGGCGCTACACCGCTTGAGGGGGGTGGCTCATGCCTGATTGGGAAGCGATCATCAGGTCACGATTGCAGGGGCTTGGCGCGAGCGCCGAACAGCAGGCAGAGGTGGCGAGCGAACTGGCCGGGCACCTGGAAGACCTCTATGAGCGGGCGCGGATCGAGGGCCTGACCGAACAAGAGGCTGCCGCGCGCGCCCTTGCCGCCATCGGAGATGAGGCTGTGCTGCGGCGTAGAATTTCTCTCGCCCTGCGCGGGAGTGAATTTGCGGCGGATTGGAAGAGCTCCTTTTGGATGCCGGCTCTCTTCGTCACGGCTGCCCACCTTTGGTTTGTAAAGCTGAGTTTCTGGTACATGCTTGAGCATGCAATTCGTTACCCGAATGGCCAATTGATCCTGCAGAGTCCAGTGCTCCCACTGGGAGGGGTGTTCTTCCTAATTTTGGAAGGTGCGATGGGGGGTCTACTGTCCTGGTCTGCGGGCGGCAGATTCTGGCAGCGGCTGATGGCCGGGCTATCGACTTGGCTTATACATCCAGTCATTTTAGTCATGAGCGCACTTATAGAGCTCGCCCACGGACACCACTTTTACTGGTTTGGCGGAATGTCTCTGTACGGTTTCTGGCTAGACACATTGCGCCTATGCCCTTACCTGCTCCTCGGGGTATTTCCGTTCCTGCTTTTAAATGTGCGCCGCCCCCGCGCACCAGCCCACGCCTGACCGAGCGGAATTAGGTTTCCTTCCGCAAAGCCTCAATCATTTGTTCCGGCGTTTCAACGAGCGTAACGATGTCAATTGCGGGGGCGGGAGCGGTAGATTCGGCTGTGATGAGCTGAATTTCCTGCTTCAGGCATTCGATGACGGGCTGCCAATAAGGAACCATTGCCAGCAGGGGCTTGCGGCCTCCTACGGTCTTGGAGAGCGCGCCTTTGTTCATCAGCTCCCAGGTCAGAGCCAGCTCGGCGAGCGTTCCCGTGCCGCCCGGCAGAACGATGTAAGCATCGCCGCGCTCGATGAGGGTCATCAAGCGCTGGGGAAAACTGGGTGTGCGGACTTCATCGACGATGTATGGATTGGCCGGGCGCGGCCAGACGACGCAGGTGATTCCAATCGTGTGCCCGCCGGCGGCGCGAGCACCCCGCGCGCTGGCTTCCATCAGGCCGCCGTACCCCCCGTTGCAAATTGCATAGCCGGTCTCCGCCAGCAGGCGGCCCAGGCGTTCAGCCTGAGCATAAGCCGCGCTGCCTTCCCGCGGCAGTGAGCTGCCGAAGATGGTGACGATTTTCATTGCGTGGTTTCTTCCAACATTGATTCAATGAGTCAAGCTATTCAGGTGATTCAGACCTTCAGGAAGAGCTTCCACCACAGAGGGCACGGAGTTTCACAGAGAAAGACCTCTCTGTGGCCCTCTGTGTGCTCTGCGGTGAGAGCTCTTAAACCTGGAAGCAGAATCCCCTCACTCCCTTCTTGAAAACCAACGATAAATCGCTTCGGTCACCAAATCCAGCGTTGCCTCGCCGGAGTTGTTCAGCAGATACAGATTATTGGTCATCACCGAAAAAACCACACGCCTTCCGGAAGGCAGTTCCATGTAGCCGGAGAGGGTGTCGACGTGCTGCACGGAGCCGGTTTTGGCGCGAATTTTTTCCTTCATTTCATCGCTGCTGAAGCGGTGGATCAGTGTGCCGTCAAGTCCGGCAATGGGCAGAGAGTCAAAATAAGCCTGGAAGTTCGGCGAATTCGCCATGTGGACGAGCAGCCTCACGGCGGCGTCAGGCGACACCAGGTCCTCGCGGGAGAGACCGGAGCCGTCCGAAATGTAAGTTTCGTCCGGTGGAATGCCGACCTGCTGCTGGAGGAATGCGTTCAGCGCGGCAAGCCCGCCGGCCAGGCTGCCACGATGATTCACCTCGCGGCCCAGCGTGCGTAGGAGCATCTCCGCATGGAGGTTTTCGCTCTCTTTGTTGACTACCTTGATGGCCTCGCGCAGCGGGGGCGAGGCGTGGTCCGCCAGCACCACGCGGGCGGGCTCGGCAGGAGCGGGATTGGGCGGTGAAGCAGCCGCCCAGCGTGTTGAGCGGCGGACCTCGATGGGGCAATCCGCTACGATTCCACGCGCGCGGAGTGCGGCGCGGAGCAATTCCCCCACGAGCTCGGGAGGATTGTAGATGGCCACAGTTTCAAGGTTCTCGCTGCCATCGAGGGGAACGTGGCCCCAGAGATCCAACTCCATTGTTCCGGGGCGGCGATCGAGAAAGTAATGCTGCTCGGAGCCTTTTTCGGCCGTCAGAATGTTATTGCGAAGCAGATAATAGTCCGCCACGGGTTCGAGGAACGTCTGGGCTTCGTCCCCGGGCTTTTCTCCCGGCTTGATGTGCAGCGTCAGCAAATTGTCATTGAAAGCCAGGGCGGTAACGGGCGCTCCGTAGCCCCACTCGAGATCGTCGGCAGCCCAGTTGGGGGCGAAGGGTTCCCAGACAAAATAGCTGTCATCCGCGACGATTTTGCGCACCACTTGGCGCACGCCGCGGGCCTTCACCTGGTCGGCAAGCTGCTGGATGAAGGTGTCAGGAGCCTGCTCGGCGCCGTGGTAGACGTAGGGGAAAGTGCGCGGGCCAAGGTTCGGGTCGCCGCGGCCGACGAGGTAAAGGTCCCACACGCGGCCTTCGGCGTCCGGCGCGGCATCACTTTCCACAGTTGTGTGGAAGGTGTAGTCCGGGCCGAGCTTTTCCAGCGCCGCAGCGGTGGTGAACATCTTCATGTTGGAGGCGGGAATGAACAGGTGGTCCGCGTCGCGCGCGTAAAGGGTTTT